>JACMIM010000039.1 GCA_014381165.1 Roseiflexaceae bacterium | reverse complement strand
TTTTGATGCCCTGCACCAAAAAGCGAAACAATTATTAAGCATTTCCTTGCTCGCCGCAGGCGAAGTGAAAGCTCTTGGGCAACTGCGTAACTCCTACAATGATTCGATGTAACTCCTAGGCGCAGGCGAAAAGTGTCGGTTTAGCACCAAAAGCGGCAAAGGAAACGCCATGCCACAGTCAGCTGATATCGCGGTTATTGGCGGTGGAATCATTGGAATGAGCTGCGCGTATGAGCTGGCGCGGCAAAGCAGCGCGCGGGTGGTGCTGTTCGACAAAACCATGATGGCGGGATCGACCAGCGGCGGCTCGGCGGGCGTGATCTGCCTCCACGATATGGGCACGATCTACGCCCAACTGACGCTGCTTGGCTTCGAGCGGGTGCGCCAATTCGCCCGCCAACATGAGATCGGCTTCCAGCCCTGGGGCACGCTCGACATTTGTTATGAGGGGCGCGCTTGGCCACCAGAGCCGACTGCCTACACGCGGCGTTTCGACAACGGCCAGGCCGACAGTATCTACGCCCGCGAGCAACTCGACCGCCCCGCGCTGCTGGAGCGCTTTCCCTGGATTCGGCCCGAGCGCGTGCTGGGCGGCGTGCTGTACACCAATCAGGGCTACATCGACCCATACAAGCTAGTCGATACCTACGAGCGGCTTGCCCTCGAAACTAGCCGTGTCGATATTCAGCACGCCACGCCGGTGCTGCAAATCCGCCAGCACGACAACCGGATTACGTCGCTGGTGACGCGGCGCGGCGAATGGCAGGTTGGCCAGGTGATCAATGCCGGCGGGCCGTGGGGCGCGAAAATCGCCGCGCTGGCCGGGGTCGATTTGCCGCTGACGCCCAACCGCATTCAGGTATGCATGGCCACCGCCTTTGACGATGGGCTGTCGGCTGCGCCGCTCACCGGTGTGCCAGAAGCGGTAGACGGCGAGGGCGTGTGGTGCCGGGGCGAGTTGGGCGGCACACTGCTGTTCGGCCAGCATCACAACACCACCCAACAAAGCTCGCTGGTCGATCCCGATTACGTGAACCGCGTAAACGACAGTGGCTACCCGGCGGCAGTCGAGGCGGTCTATTCGCGCTACTGGAACTTGCCGAAAAGTGTCTACCTGAATGGCTGGTGTTGTGTCTACGGCACCACCGAGGACGGCTTTCCGATTATCGCGCGCGACACGCAGCTGGAAAACTTCTACCACGCCGTGGGCATGAACGGCCATGGTATGACCTGCCACGCGGGTGTGGCGCTGGCCACCGCCGAACTGGTGCTGCGCGGTGGCAGCGTGATCGATCTTGCGCCGATCACTGGCCACGACGAACGGCTGGACATTGCGCCGCTGGATGCGGGGCGATTCGCGCGCGGCGAGCTGCTTTCCTTCGATCTTCGCTAGCAGTTCACCCGTGCTGTGGCAGGTGTAGCGGCCACAGCCGCCAAGTAGCCGATTCCGGCAGCGCCCTAGCGGAGAAGAATCATGGCAGGCAATGATGCGATTGTAATCGGCGGCGGCATTTTCGGCGTCAGCGCTGCCTACCATCTCAAAAAGGCTGGCTTGGAGCGCGTGCTGCTGATCGAGCGCGAGCCAGTGCTGGCGGCGCAGACCAGCCAGGGCGCGGCGGGTTTTCTTGCACCCTGGTGGGCAGGTTCGAGCAACGAGCAGCCGGAGCTGGCGCTTGAGTTGTATGGGTTAGACCTGTACCGCAGCCTGGCCAAACGCCATCAGATCGGCCTCCGCCAGCATGGCATCGCCCATGTTGCGACCACCGCCGCCAACCAGGCGGCAATGCGCAGCCGGTACGAGCTGGTACGAGCGCAGCTCGGCGAAGACCAGGTCGCGCTGCTATCGCCCGATCAGCTGCATGAACTCGCGCCAATTGTCGAGCCTTCGCAGGTGCGTGGGGCACTGTTTATGCGCAACGCCTTCAGCCTGGTTGCAGCCGAGGCCGTGCGCGCGCTGGCGGATGAATTCGTGGCGCTCGGCGGCGAGCTGCGCCTTGGCACCGATGTGAGCGAGATTGTGATCGACGATGGGCGCGTGCGTGGTGTAGTGGCTGGCGGCCAGGCGATCATGTCAGGTCGTGTCGTCGTTGCGGCGGGGGCCTGGCTGCGCCGCCTCCTGCATACTGTTGGCATTGAACTTCCGCTGGTTGCTACACAGGCAGCGCGATTTGTAACACAGCCATTAGCCAGCGTGCCGCCAACAATGCCCATGCTGATGTTTCCGGATTACCACAATTTGTATCTGCGCACCGAGCAGGATGGCTTGCTGATCGGTTGCGAAGAGATCGTCGTCCACCCGCCAACGCTCCAGAGCGATCTGTCGGCGCTCCAGCGCGGCCAGCTGCCCCAGGCAGTCGCCGCCGGGGTTTCGCCGGTGGCCGACACAACACACCACTATCATCTCTGGCTGGCGCGGGCCTTTGCGCATGTCGTTCCGGTTCTGGGCGAAATCGCGGTGCGCGAGGTGCGCGTGGGCTATCCCACCCGCGTGCCGGATATGCGTCATGTTGCTGGGCAGGCTGGGGGTGTACACGGCCTGTTTCTGCTTGGTGCCGATCTCGAGTGCGGCATGACCCACGGCCCCGGCTTGGGCAGAATAATCGCCGACCTGGCGGTACACGGGCATGCGCCGCCCGAGATCGCCGCCTATCAACCTGATCGCTGGGGATGAATCCCTTTCGATAGATGCTTGGCGACTAACAATTAGGAGGCCGACGATGGCAGGAAACGACATGACACGGCGCAGATTCCTCAAGACGGCGATGGCAGCAGGCGGGGCGGGTATCTTGGCATCCTGCGGTGCGGCCAACGTGCCGGCGCAAGGCGGGCAGGGCGGGCAGGGCGCGCCGGCAGCCAGCGGCGCAATCACCCTGGACGTGCTGAACGAGAACTGGGGCGATATCTACAACAACCTGATGACCGTGATCGGCGACGAGTTCACCAAAGCCAACCCGGATATCACGCTGGCCTGGAACTTCGACCCCGACTGGTCGACCAAACTGGCAACCTTGACCGCCGCTGGCACGCCGCCCGACGCCTGCGTTATGCGCGCGGCACCGCTGACCACCTTCGCCAGTAAGAACGCGCTGACCGATCTCAGCCCGCTGCTCCAGGAAACCGGCCTCACCCGCGAAGACTTTATCACGCCGCTGTACGACGGCGCGGTTCTCGACGGCAAGCTGTACGCCATCCCTGGCGGTGCCGACTATTTCTCCATGTATTACAACAAAGATGTCTACCGCGATGTTGGCCTCGACCCCGACAAGCCGCCGACCACCTTTGCCGAGCTGCTGGCCCACTCAAAGGAGGTGCTCCAGAAGGACACCGCAGGCGACATCCAGCGCATTGGCTTCAACCCATCTGCGGGTTTCTTCCCTCACTGGGCCTATATCTTTGGCGGCGAGCTGTATGACGCAGAGAATCGCAAGGTCACTGCCAATAACCCGGCCAATGTCGAGGCGCTGACACAGCTCTCAGCCTATGTCAAAGAGCTGGATGTGAACAAGTTGGCCGCCTTCAACCAACGCCCTGGCACGTTTGAGGCGGGCAACCCGTTTGCCTCCAAGCAGTCGGCCTTTATCTTCGACGGCTTTTGGACGTATGAGGCGCTCGATCAGCACGCGCCCGATATCGATTATGGCGTGACATTTTGGCCAACCTTGAAGGGCACGCCCGCGGATCGCGCCAACTACATGATCGACGGTTGGCACTACTCGATTCCAGCAGGCAGCAAGAACACCGAGGCTGCTTGGAAATTCATCCGTTACGCCTTTATCGACAACAGTGCCGAAATGGGCATCAAAACGGTCAATGGCACCTGTGTGCGCAGCCAGTTCCAGCCCTGGGAAGAGGG
>JACMIM010000378.1 GCA_014381165.1 Roseiflexaceae bacterium | reverse complement strand
TCTTGTCACCTAGTCATCTTGTCACCTAGTCATCTTGTCACCTGGTCACGTCAGCACCTCTTCCATCCCCGTCCGCAGCAGCTGGGCAAAGCGCGAATCCAAATCGTCGGCCAGGGCCTGGCGCTCGCCGCGCTCGACAATGCCGCCGCGCTCCAAAATAAGAATCTCGTCGGCGCGCTGCACGGTCGCAAGCCGGTGCGCAATGATAATGCCAGTGCGCCCAGCCAGCAGCCGCCGCACCGCCCGCTCGATCAGCTGCTCGGTGGCCGGATCCAGCCGCGATGAAGCTTCGTCGAGAATCACCAGGCCAGGATCGATCAGGAACAGCCGCGCAAAGGCCAGCAGCTGGGCCTCGCCCGCCGAAAGCGCCGCATTGCCTTCGAGTTCGCTGTCCAGACCATGCGGCAGGCCGCGCAGCCATGGCTCTAGCCCCAACTCATTCAGCACCGCGCAAATCCGCTTGTCGTCCACGGTTGGGTCGAAAAAGGACAGGTTGTCGCGCACGCTGGCGTTGAACAGCTGCACATCCTGCGTCACCACGCCGACCCGACGGCGCAAATCGGCGATCTTCGCCTCGCGCAATGGCACGCCGCCCAGCCGCACTTCCCCCGCCGTCGGGTCGTACAGCCGCAGCAGCAGCCGCGCCAGCGTGGTCTTGCCGCTGCCCGTGCGCCCAAGGATGCCCAGCACACGGCCAGCTGGAATCGTGAAGCTCAGGTCGCGCAACACCGTGTCGCGCTCCCGGCGCTGAGGCTCCCCGCGCTGAGGCGCCGGGCTATTAGGTTCGGCCCCTGATCTCTGCTCCTCGGCCCCTGATCCCTGGCCCCTAGCCCCTAGCCCTTGTTCCCCATCATCATACGCAAACGAGACGTCGCGCAGTTCGACCGCAAGTGGCCCATCGGGAAGCGGCGAGCCAATGCCATCCTGAACAGCCGGCTGCGTGGCGAACAGTGTCGCAACGCGCCCAATGCTGGCGTCGGCTTTTTGCAAATCCTGAAGCTGGGTACGCAGCTGGTCGATCGGCTGGCGCAGCAGCTCGGTGTAAAAAAAGATCAGGTAGACGGTGCCGATCGTGATCGCGCCCTGCCCCCACAGGTAGGCGCTCAGGCCGAATGCCAGCGCATTGCCGACCGTGAACAGACCAAGCGTTGTCGCCCACATGCTGTAGCCAGCCAGGCTAGCCCGCCGTGAAATCGGCAGCCAAGCCCGCAGCAGCGTGTAGAAGCGCCCCATCACATAGCCGGTCGCACCGCTGGAACGCACATCCTCGGTGCCAGCCAGCTGCTCGCCGACAAAGCCATAGAACTGCGCGCTTTGGTCGCGCACCCTGGCCCACAGTGGGGTAGCCAGGTTGCGCAGGCGTAGCAGCAGGTTGAGCGCGCCCAGCGCAAACAGGCCCATCGCCACACCGATCAGCCAGTTCTCGCGTAGGAGCATGACCAGCACGCCGACCAGCAGCAGCAGGTTGCCCAGCAGCTGAACCACAAAATTCGAGAAGAACAACGATAGCTCATTCACATCGCCGTCGACCCGCTCGATCATCTCACCGGGACTGCGCGTTTTGTGAAAGGCCATGTCCAGGCGCAGGCAGTGCGCGGCCAGATCGGCCCGCAGTGCATTGGTCGAGGTCCAGGCGACCTGCTCACTCACATAGGTCACGCCGACGGCGAGCAGCTGGCCCAGCAGCGCAAAGCCGATAAACAGCAGCGCCGCCGCCGTCAGCGGGCCAGGCTCGGCGCGCTGCGTCGCCGCGTCGATAAAGCCGCGCAGAATCAGCGGGTTGGCCAGCTGAAGCGCGATCCCGCCAAGCAGCAGCGCTGCCAGCAGGATCACCCGCCCCAGCTGCGGGCGCAGGTACACGCGCAGCAGCTCGATATAGCGTCGCAGCGGAATCTTCATCGTGGGCAGTGCCTCATTATGTGAACCTCTACGTTTCAACCCGGACAGCCCGCGCAGGCGGGCTTCGTAGCGCTAGCCGAGAGCAGAACAATTGAACCCCCTCACCCTAACCGTCTCCCAGGGGGAAAGGGAACCGGATGCTCCCTCTCCCCGGTGGGAGAGGGCTGGGGTGAGGGTGCAGGAGCGGCGTGTCTGGGTTTCGTCGTAGGCTACCTGCCCGACTTCCGCGCGGCCCACTCCTCGCGCAGCATCCCCATCTGAAACACATCGACATACTCGCCGCGAAAGAACGAGTGCTGGCGCAGGCGGCCCTCCTCGACAAAGCCCAGCGCCCGGTAGGCCCGCACGGCGCGCTGGTTGACCGACAGCGCCTCAAGCCAGATTCTACGCCAGTTCTGGTCGAAGAAGGCCCAATCCAGCAGTAGGCTGATCGCCTCGCGTCCATAGCCCTTGCCGACATAATCCGGATGGTAAATGCCAATGCCGAACTGGCTACTCGAATCACGTCGGCTCAGGTGATGCAGGCCGATGCCGCCGATTAGGGTGCCGTCGGCCTCGATTGCAAACGACGAAAACTCCTTACTCTCTAATTCCTTCTCGAACTGCTTCTCCCAAGCAGCCAGCGGCGAGGGCATCCACTGTCCATCACCAAATTGCACCAGCTCGACATTGCGCTCAAGCTGGTGCAACGTCTTAAGATCGTCCTTCTCTATCGAACGGAGATTAACTAACGTACCTTTGAGCATACCTATTGTCTCCTTTTAACTCCCAGCCCTCAGCCCTTCCTCAGCCCTCAGCCCTCAGCCCTCAGCCCTTTCATCCACTGCACCCAGGTTTCATCGCGCACGAAGCCCACCGATTCATACAGCTGGAGCGCGCCGGTGGGGTTCTCCGCGTCGACACCCAGCTTGGCGTTGCTCATGCCATCGGCCTTGAGGCGGTGCAGCGCGGCGATCAGCAGCCCCTTGCCTAGGCCCAGCTTGCGATGGCCGCGTGCAACGCCAAGCATGCTCACCCAACCGTCCAGGCGCTCGTTGCGCAGATTATCGTCAGGGTTGATCCAGCAGAACGCAAACGCCGCCACCGTGCCGTCCTCAGCCAACGCGATCAGGTCACGCTCGCGGCTGTAGGATGGCTCGCTCAACATGTGGCGGTGTGATTCGATGGTGCGCTCGTGGTGATTGTAGTGATCGATAAACGAAAGATTGTAGGCCGCCACCCAACGCTGCTCGTCCTCGGCGCTCGCGACCGTGCGCAGCGTGTAGCCCTCCGCCAGCTGTAGCTCTGGAATCGGCGTGCTCAGGTCGCGCACCATGCGGAAGAAGTAGCGCACACGCGCCAGGCCGTGCCGCTCCAAAATGCTAAAGTAGTAGGCATAGTGCTGCGGCCCGCCCGAGCGCAGTTCGACCGCGCGCCCACGCTCGCGCCCAGCCTCGCGCAGCCGCGCCTCGCCCCAGGCGAAGATCGCATCTTCCAGCTCAAGGCCGCGATGCTCGGGGTGAACGCGCATGTACAGAAAGCCGTCGATCACCGGCTCGCCTTCATCGCGGTCGCGCATCGACATCTGGCTGAAGGCGATCAACTGGTCATCCTGGTTGTGCCAGAGTTGCAAGTCGCGCGCTGGATCGATCTGCGGATCATCGAACTCAATTCGCAGCTCCTCGACACTATAGTTGTCGTCAAGCTTATCGGCAGCGTCGACCAGATTGAGCAGGTCGGTGACCGCTTGAAGATCGCTGTCGCCGGCATACGCCCTGCCGGTAAACGTCATCGTGTTGATCATACAAAGCTCCTTCGGTAGTGCGCACAGCGCGAAACGGCACACCACCACGCCGGGTGCGTGGAGCCACGCAGCCGGGTACAAGTGAATGCGTTATCAGGATGGCGAAAGGGAACCCCATGCCAACAGCCGCCGCTGCCGAACGGCAGAGCAAGACCAGGCGCAGCCAGCGTACCAAAAGCGGCGCGCGGCCAGCGTATAACGATGCTGAGGGACTATGGGTAAAAAGGCCTTGTGCGAAGCGGCAGCGTACACGGCAGGCGTGCGACGCCGCGAGCGTTCAGCACGGCAGGGGTGGGATCGCCCAGACCGCAGAGTGACGTGCTGTAACCATTGGGCACCTCCTGTGTATCCCGCTGCAACAGCGCGGCGTACCTGCACCCTCGTCACGGCGATCAAGGGGCAAACCGGTTAGCGTCGTGCTAGCCCTGGCGGGTAGCAACCATATGAAGCTTATCCTACCACAGCTCTGCCCACATGCAGATGCAACTTTGGTCGGATGTTTGACGCCAAAAAAGCTGGAGAGAGCATTGCTCTTCCCAGCTTTTTATGTGGATTGGGTAATGGAACTCCCGTTCAGATGCCCAACCGTGCCCGCATCTCCGGCGTCAGCGCTTGTGCTCGGGCGCTGCCGTTGTATTCGGCCAGCAGTGCCAGCGCCACCTGCGCGTGTTCAGCAGAAACCACTGCTAGCACAGCCGCCTCGCCACGGTGGAGTGTTTGGCC
>JACMIM010000377.1 GCA_014381165.1 Roseiflexaceae bacterium | reverse complement strand
CCCCCAGCCCCGCCCACACATGCGGCCCAAGCACAATCAGCCCCACGATCACCGCCGCGATTGCCGCCAGCAGCACGGTTCCGGCGGCGACATCTTTGGCTGTTTTGGCAAGCACATGGAACTCGGGCGAGGCCAGGTCAACTGCGGCTTCGATCGCGGTGTTGGCTCCTTCGGTGGCCAGCACCAGCGCGCAAGTTAGCACCAGCACGGCCCACTCAGTTCTCGTGATACCAAAGGCGAAGCCAAGCGCCGTCGCCGCGATTGCTGCAATACAGTGAATTTGGGCGTTACGCTGGGTCGAGAGCAAATACCACAAACCTGAGAAGGCGTAGCGGAACGAAAGCAGCAGCGTCGCCGCCCGCGAGGGGCGCGCAACCAGCGGCGTGCTTGGCAAATTTCGCTCGTCTGTTTGGTCCATTGTGGCCTATTGACGTGTTGCCGTTACATGTTCGGAATACGCACCACGCTGCCCTACCGCTCTAGCCCTAGCCGCTGCATCGCCGCCTCTTCGCGCTGGCGCATCGCCGCCTCGCCCTCGGGGCCGCGCTCGTGATCGTAGCCGAGCAGGTGCAGAAGGCCGTGGGCGGCGAGAAAGGCCAGTTCGCGCGCGGGCGAGTGGCCGTACTCAGCCGCCTGCGCCAGCACGCGGTCGTATGAGATCGCCAGATCGCCCAGAAAACGCGGCATCCCCTCGGGGCGCACAAAGGCCACCGGCGCGTCTTCGGTCGCATCCTCGCTCCCAAACGACAGCACATCGGTCGGCTGATCGACGCCACGATACTCAAGGTTCAGTCGGTGCAGTTCGTCGTCGCCCGAGACTAACACGCTTAGTTCCACCGGCTCGTCGATGCCCTCGCCCGCCAACACCGCCGCCACCGCTCGCTCGATCAGCTCGGTCTCGACCGCGGCGGCGAACCGCTCGTCAACCTGAATATCTATTTCATGCATTGCATTGCCCCTGGATGACAAGATGACAAGATGACAAGATGACAAGATGACAAGATGATCGCCTTAGCCCCTAGCCCCAAGCCCCAAGCCCCTAGCCCTAGTTCGTCTTCACCAACTGCGGTGCATACTCCACACGCGGATGGTAGATGCCCTGAAGCGTGGTCAGAAAGGCCTGGCGAATCAGTGTCAGCTCCTGGAGCGTCACCGGGCTTTCGTCGAGCTGGCCGTTGCGCATCTTTTCCTCGATCAGCGTAGCGACCAGCTCCTCCAGAGTTTGCGCACCATTTTGCGCTGCGCCATCGGCCTTTTGCTTGGCCGTGATCAGTTTGCCATGCTGTGATTTCGCACGCACCGTCGCCTCAACCGTGTCGGCCAGCATGAGCACGGCCTGCTCGCGCGTGCGCGGCTTGGGGCCGGGGTAGCGGTAGTCGGCCACATCGACACTATCCTCCTGGCGCAGTGCAAGCTGATAGAAGTGCTGGATGACGCTGGTGCCATGATGCGCTGGGATGAAATCAATAATCTGCTGCGGCAGCCGCGCCGAGCGTGCCATGTTCACGCCCTCGCGCACATGGTCGGCGATGATCTGCGCACTCGTTTTAGGATCGAGTTCGTTATGGACATTCTCGCGGTCGCTCTGGTTGTCGGTGTAAAAGTAGGGCCGCGCCGCCTTGCCGACATCGTGGTAATAGGCCGCCACCCGCAGCAGCAGCGCGTCCGCCCCGATCGCCTCTGCCGCACTTTCGGCCAGATTGGCCACCGAGACACTGTGATAGTACGTGCCTGGTGCTTCGCGCACGAGCTTGCGCAGCAGCGGCTGGCTTGGGTTCGAAAGCTCCATGAGCTGAAATGGCGTAGCGATCCCAGCCGCCTGACCGACCAAGTTGTATAAGCCCAGTGCCAAAATAATCGTCAGGATGCCATTGACCGCGCTCATCAGCAGAATGCCGGGTAACCACTGCTCATTGATTCCTATGGTTAGGCTCCAGAGTGTGAACTGCACCAGCGCGGTGACACTGGCGACAACAGCGCCGGCCCAAACAAAACGCAGTGAACGCTCGCCGCGCCCCAGCGCAAACACGCCAGCGGTTGCGCTGAACAGCAGCACCATAGCGAGGCCAAAGTTGCTCCCGCCGGTAAAGCCTATCAGAAAGCTCAACACGACTGCCACCAGCAGTGCAATACCACTATCGAACAGGGCCGCGAGCAACAGCACTGCTGCGCCGAGCGGAAAAGCATATGGCCACGCCAGTCCAAGCGGCAGCCCGATCATCGCCCGTGCAAGCAGCAGAGTGGTAGCCGCCAGCCCATAGATCACCGCAATGCTGCGCGGTCTCTTCCAAATTTTGTGGTGCGAGCTAGCGATAAACGCCGCCAGTAACCCGGCTGCCAGCGCCGCTAGCAGCGCCCGCCCAACAATTCGCATTGGGTTGAGATCAGATTCCAGCTCGCCCAGCGCCGCGAGCTTTTCCAACGAATCGGCGGTGACAATGTCGCCCTCGCGGATGACACTTTCGCCCTCGAGCACCGTCACCCGAACTGGCACAACATTGTTACGAGCGTCCTGCTTACTTTCCTGCGTGGCCAGCTCGTCGACGATCCGGTTCGCTTTCAGAAACGGGCTGGCAAAGGTTACGGCAAGCGTGTACGGCGAGCCTGTGCCGCGCTGCGAGGCCCAGTACGGCAGTGAGCGCTCGCGCAAGTTGCGCACGTCCTGGTCGGTCAGCTCGAAGTTGGTTTCGCGCATGGCCCGGTCGTACAGCTCAACAGAAAGCTGGCGCGTCGTCGTCCACTGCTCGTCGCTTAACTGGGCGATCTCGCCGGCCATAGTCTCGGTGATCACCACGCTGCTGTTGGGCAGGCTCACCAGCTGCTGCAGCTGCTCGGCCTCGCCGAGCGTCGGGTCGTCGCGAATCTGCGTAACCGTCAGCAGCAGATCAGTCAACTGATTGCGCTGCGTGGTCGGTATCGAGGTATCGCGGGTATAAACAATCGTCTCGGGGTCGGTCTCAATTTTGGCGCGCGCCTCTTCGGTACGTACCTCGCTCAGGTAGCTCACCTCGCGGCGAGACTGCACAGTTACCGGGCTTGGCTTACCGGCAACAATATTTGTCGCCACTGGCGCACGGGCCACCAAGATCGACCAAACCAGTAGCCAAAAGCACAACGTGAGCAACCAGAATGAGCGCCATGCCTGGCGCTCCTGCTGCTCCACGGTTGAAGCCTGCCTGGCTTCGCGCTGGTTGTTCCATGGCCATCGTCGTTTCATAACGGTAAGCGGCTAGCTCAACAGCTCCCGTGCGACTTGGTTGATCACGCGACCGTCGGCCTTGCCCTTCAGCTCTTTGATCAGCACTGGCATCAGTTTGCTGATATCGCCGGGGCCGCTTGCACCCAACTCGGCGATCTTGGCGCTGATCAGCGGGCGCAGTTCCTCTGCCGAAAGCAGCCTCGGCAGGTATTCCTCAAGAATTACGGCCTCGGCCTCCTCGCTCTCGGCGAGATCATCGCGCTTGGCCTGGCGGTATAGCTCAGCAGCCTCGCGGCGGCGCTTCAGCTCTTTCGCCAGCGTGTTCAGCACAGCCTCGTCGTCAAGCTCGCCACTGCGCTCGATCACCACGTCGTTATCGGCACTGGCACCGGCGGCAGTGTCGTAGGCCTGCTTGTCTTGGGCTAGCCTAGCGTTCTGAATGGCCGCGAGCGCCATGCGGATCACCTCGACCCGATCCCGCTCACCAGCCTTCATCGCCATTTTCAAATCAGTTTTGAGCTGTTCTTGTATTGCCATAGGAGTACTACTTTCACGACCATAAGGAAAAAGAACATGTTGTGTTGTTTATTGGCGCTTTGCGCCAATAAGCAACACAAAAAACACCTGTTCCATGCTGCCGCAGGCGGAGAGCGCCAACTGCGTAAGTCTTAACTATATGTTGTCCTATTGTAGCATAGGACGTTTGCCAGAGGGCGTGTATGAAGTTCCTAAAGCTGGATTCGGCGCGGGTGGACGCGCTGCTTTTCGGCGGCGATGATCGAGCGAATCTGGCCAGCGGCCTCGTCGAGCTGATCCTCGCGGTTGATCACCACATAATCAAAGGACTCGACCTGGGTTAGCTCGTGCTGTGCAACTTGCAGCCGCGTCGCCATCTCGCGCTCCGATTCGGTGCGGCGCAGCTGGAGCCGGTGGCGCAGTTCATCGATGGTAGCCGGCGCGATGAAGATAAATACGGCCTCGGGCGCGATCTGGCGGAAGGTGGCCGCGCCCTGCACATCGACGCGCAGAATCACATCGCGCCCGCTGGCGTGGGCCTCGCGGATTTCGCTTTTGGGAATGCCCTTATAGTGGCCATACACCTCGGCCCACTCCAACAACTCGCCCTGGGCGATCATCTCGCGAAAGCGCGTTTCGCCGACAAAGTGGTAGTCGTAACCATCGCGCTCAGTCGGGCGCATGGCACGGCTGGTGGCGGTGACGACAAAGTGAAACGGGTAGCCCATCTCGCGCATGCGCAGCAGTACGCTATCCTTGCCCACGCCCGAAGGACCAGAAATCACCACCAGCAGCGGCGGCGCTGTCTTTCCGTCGAGCAATGGGTTGCGTTCGGTTCTCATGGTTGGCGTCGCCTCTATGCTATACTTTCAACATGTATTTTGACACACTCACGCTTGCCGCTGTTGTTGGCGAACTGCGGGCCACGGTGCTGGACGGCCGCGTTCAGCGCGTGGTGCGCCCAAGCCAACTCAGCATCGCGCTAGAGGTATACAACCACGGGCAGCGCTTTCACATGCTGCTTTCGGCGCACCCGCAATTTGCACGCATGCACCTGGTCAACACGCGGCCATCGCGCGGGGTCGAGGGCGAATCGCAACTGCTGCTGCTGCTGCGCAAGTACGTGCTTGGCGGGCGCATCACGGCGATCGAGCAGCCTGATCTGGAACGGGTCGTGCTGCTAAGTATAGTCAAAGGCCCGCAGGCGCGCAACCACGGCGACCCCCAGCCGGAGGATCTGCCCGAGGACGACGACGACGAGGCGACGCTACGTTGCGAACTGGTGGTCGAAGCCATGGATCGGCGCAGCAATATCATTTTGGTCGGCGATGACAATCTCGTCAAAGAAAGCGTGCGCCACATCCCGCTGGCGATCAGCCGCCGCCCGGTGCTGCCACGCCAGCCCTATGAGCTGCCACCGCGCCAGGATAAGCTTTCACCACTGCGGGTTTCCGCCGAGGGCCTGCGGACCCTGGCCGCCACCAGTGCCGAGGCCGATTTCGCGCGAGCGCTGGTGAGCGCCTACGCCGGCCTGTCGCCCCAGGTCGCGCGCGAGGTGCTGTTCCGCGCGGTCGGGGCGTCCCAAGTGTCCACCAGCCCCGATCTACCGTTCGACACGCTGGCCGCCCAACTGCGCGAGCTGTTCGACGCTGCCAGCCAGCCCTCGCTGATTTTCGACGAACACGGCGCGCCGCGCGCATACGCGCCCTACCTCATCCACCACCTGCCTGATGCACTGGTTCAGCCCTCGATGAGCATGGCACTGGAAACCTTCTACGCGGCCCGCGAGCGGCTAACCTCGCACACCCAGCGGCGCAGCGCGCTCGACACAGCGCTCGGTGAAGCCCGCGAGCGGCTCGACCGCCAGCGCCGCCAACTGGCCGAGCAGGCCGAACAAGCCCGTGGACTGGACAAGCTGCGCTGGGAGGGCGAGATGATCTATGCGTTTCTGCACGCGCTCACGCCTGGCCAAACCGCGCTGGAGGTCGAAGGCCAGATGATCATGCTGAACCCAAAACAGTCGCCGGTCGAGAACGCCCAGGCCCGCTTCAAAGCCTACGATAAGTCCAAAAACGCATTGGCCCACGTTCCAGAGCTGCTGCGAACCACCGAGGCCCGCATCGCAGGGCTGGACGAGACACGGGCTATGCTGGCACTAGCCGAGAGTTTCGAACAGATCGAGGACATCGCGCGCGAGATCGAGGAGCAGGAGCTGATCAGGCCGAGCGGGCGAAAGCGCATGCGCGTGCGCCGCCAGCCGCCCTTACGGGTGGTATCGAGCGATGGCTTTGCGATCTATGTGGGGCGCAGTGCTGGCCAGAACGAGCATGTCACCTTTAAGCTGGCCAGCGCCGACGACCTATGGCTGCACACGCGCAAGCTGCCAGGCGCACATGTAGTGATCAAAAGCGGTGCAGGCGAAGTGCCCGAGCGCACCTTGCTGGAAGCGGCAGCGTTGGCGGCCTACTACAGCAGCGCCCGCCACGATGCAGCGGTGGAGGTGGAGGTTGCACGCCGCCGCTATGTGCGGCGCGTGCCGGGAGGCCCACTTGGCTTGGTATCGTACCAGGGCGGGGCGACCGTGCGGGTTGCGCCGCGCCCAGCCTGGTCGTAACGGGGCACAAAAAAGTTCGATGTTACGCCGGGGCGCAACATCGAACAGCAACATCTGGAAAACACTGCCGGATGTGCAAGCCGACCGCTACAAACGGCTAGCTTAGGGAAACATCCCGCTAATCTCAGCATACCAAATGCTCAGACTGCTGCCCATGATCGTCATGGATGCGATGCAGACAAGGGCGATCAACATAAGAATAAGTGCGTACTCGACCAGTCCTTGGCCAGGACGGCTGCGAGGCGTGAACCGCCAAGCTGCGAGCGTCTGAAGCGCCCATAGGATCAAGTCCTGTAGGTTGGAAGATAGGCGCTGCAATGTGTATCACCCCCTTTGCTGGAACGTGTGCTGCGATGTTGGGCCGAATACAAGGCGGTATGCCCGCTTTTAGTATAACGTTGGCCGCAATAGGCCGCAGGTCATCCGCGCGGCTAGGCCTGATGTGAAAATAGGGCGGTGTGCGTGCGACGCATGGGCGGCTATGATCCTTAGAAGTTACGCAGTTGCCTAAGCGCTTTCATTTCGCCTGCGGCGGGCAAGGAAATAACAAATAATTGTTTCGGTTTTTGGCGCAGAGCGCCAAAAACCGAAACAAAAAAGATAGAGCTTCCGTGCTACCGTAGGCAGGAACCGCCAACTGCGTAAGTCCTAATCCTATTCAGAATGAGGAGAACATCATGCAAAAATTACTTACACGCAGCCT
>JACMIM010000376.1 GCA_014381165.1 Roseiflexaceae bacterium | reverse complement strand
GGCCAGCCATCGCCGATCCAGCCGGGCGACGTCGTGCTGGCAGTCGAGGGACATACGCTCGGCGCATTGATGCGCAACGCCGCGACGCTCCAGTCACCATTGATCGACGATTGGCGGGCCGGAACAACCATACGTTACCTCGTCCAGCGCGGGAACGCAGCGGTTGCGCTGGAGGTGCCGCTCTACCACTGGCAGTCTCGCGACATTGCGCGGCTTGTGCTTGGCAATCTCTTGACGCTGATCGGACTCTTGAGCGCTGCAATTGGCCTGTTTGTGTTCCTCAAGCGCCCATACGACTTTTCTGCGCGGGTGCTGTTCATCATGACCACGATTGTGCTGACAGCGCATATCAGCGAGATCGTCTACTGGGGGCTGCCGGAAATCATCCATCCGCCAGTTTTGTTCGTGGCACTGCTATGGAGCAACTGGATCTATGGCGGGCTGCTGGCGCCCACCGTACTGCTGCTGGCGCTGACTTTTCCACGTTCCAAGTTGTTTGTCCTGCGCCATGCGCTGCTGGTGATCGTGACGGTCTACAGCACGCTGCCGCTGCTGCTGATCGTCTTTGGCCTCCAACCTTTTATTGGTTGGGTATGGACGGCAACCTGTGGCTTCCTGAGCCTGATCAGTGTCGTGCATACGCTTTTCACCGCCAGCGATCCAGTCAGCCGCGCGCAATTGCGCTGGGCCGGACTCGGGTTTGCTGGCGTGGCATTGAATATCCTGCTGGCGGCGACCAATGGGTTTGGCCTATACCCAGAATCGGTACAGCTGCTGTTCCTCTTCCTCGATCCGCTGCTGGAACTGGCATTCCCCACGGCACTTGCGGTGGCGATCCTGCGCTATCGCTTGTTCGATATTGATCTCATTCTGAGCCGCGCGCTGGTGTATGGCGCGCTGACCCTGGGTGTGATTGGTATATACATTGGGATGGTCACCTATCTCGGCGCGCTCTTTCGCAGTGCAGATAACCTGCTCGCCTCGCTGATTGCGACGGGCGTGATCGCGGTGGTGTTTCAGCCGTTGCGGGTGTGGTTACAGCGCGGCGTGAACCGCTTGTTCTTCGGGCAGCGCAGCGAGCCGTATGCGGTGATTGCAACCCTGGGGCGACAGCTCGAAACGGCGCTGGCACCCGACGCTGTGTTCGCCGCAATTGTAGAAACCATTGGGCAAACCTTGAAGCTGCCCTACGTGGCGATTATGACGCCTGATGAAACCCAGCTACAGGCGGTGTTCCCGCTCCCATCAAGTGGGCAACCGAAGCCGCCCGCGTATGTGTTGCGCCTGCCATTAAGCTATCAGCATCAATCGGTTGGTGTGTTGCTCGTCGCGCCACGCGCTGGCGAAGGGCGCTTCACCGACGCGGATCACCAGCTGCTGCACGATTTGGCGCGGCAAACTGGTATCGCGGTGTATGCCGCACGCAGCACGGCCGATGTGCAACGTTCACGTGAGCGAATCGTGCTCGCCCGTGAGGAGGAGCGCCGTCGCCTGCGCCGCGATTTGCACGATGGCCTCGGCCCACAGCTGGCGAGCCAGACCTTGACGCTCGATGTGATCGCCCGACAACTTCGCAGCAACCCCGATCATGCCGCTGTGCTGCTGCTGGCGGTGCGCGAACAGGTGCAGCAGGCGGTGAGTGACATTCGCGACCTGATCTACGGCCTGCGCCCACCCGTGCTCGACGATCTGGGACTCAACGGCGCAATCGAGGAATTCGCCGACCGCCTGCGGCAGCAGCACGAACGGCCACAGATCAGCCTGCGCCTTTCGGATACGTATGCGCCGCTGCCCGCCGCTGTGGAGGTTGCCGTGTACCGGATTATTCAGGAAGCCGTGACCAATGTTGTGCGGCATGCCCAGGCCAGCGTGTGCGAGGTGCGGCTGGAAGTGTTCCATGTGGATGGAATCGTCCACGACATGCGTGACGCGGCGCAGAGCGCGCGGCTCACGCTCGAAGTGATCGACAACGGGATCGGTATTGCGGCGGATCGGCTGTCGGGTGTTGGGCTTCAGTCGATGCGCGAGCGCACGGAGGAGCTGGGCGGCCAGCTGGTGATCGAGGCATCCGCGAGTGGTGGCACGCGTATCTGTGCGACACTGCCGCTCGCATGTGAGAGGCAGACGCATGAGCATCGCAATCCTGATCGTTGATGATCACCCCGTATTTCGCTTCGGCCTACGGGCGCTGATTGGCGCAGAGCCAGATATGCTGATCGCTGGTGAAGCGGCCAGTGGCACCGAGGCGCTCGCATTCTCTAGAAGCCAGCCGACAGATCTCGTGCTGATGGACATCAACCTGCCGGACATCAACGGCATCGAAGTGACCCGCCGCCTCCGCGCGTTGCGACCGGAAGCCCGCGTGTTGATCATCTCGATGCTCGACGACGCCACAGTCTTCCAGGCGCTCAAGGCTGGAGCGTGCGGGTATATTCTGAAAGGTGCAAGCGGCGAAGAAACCGTGCGTGCCATCCGTGCCGCAGCCGGTGGCGAGGCGATCTTCAGCCCCAAGATCGCGCAACGGATCATGCAGCATTTCGCGAAGCCGCCGACTGCCAGCGCTTTTCCTGAATTGACTGAGCGCGAGCGGGAGATTCTGGCCTTGCTGGCCCAAGGATTGACCAACAGCGTGATCGCGGATCGCGTATCACTCAGCATAAAAACGGTGCGTAACCGCGTTAGCGATATTTTCAGCAAGCTCCAGGTCAGCGACCGCGCCGAGGCGATCATCAAAGCGCGCGATGCGGGGCTTAAATGAGCAACCGCAGCCTCCACTGAAGATCAACAATTCGGTTCGGTATGCGCGCTCCTGATCGCGGGCCTGAAGACCCGCGCCAGCGAGACAAACCCCGCTGAAGCGGGCTGCCAGCGCCAGTCCACTTCAGCGGGCTTCGTGTATCGGCCCGGCGCTTGAGCGCCGG
>JACMIM010000375.1 GCA_014381165.1 Roseiflexaceae bacterium | reverse complement strand
TTTCCGACCACGCCGACTGGCCGGGCCTGCTCGATGCAATAGCCGCCACCGGCGCCGAGCGTGTGTGGGTGACACACGGCTACACTGCGGTGCTGGCGCGCTGGCTCGGCGAGCGCGGCTACGAGGCGCGCGCGATCGAAACGCGCTTCGAGGGCGAACGCGCCGCTGCGGCTGATGAGGGCGCGGCCGAGGATGGGCTGGAAGAGCAAGGAGGGACGAGCGACGATGGAGACGTTGCCGCTAACTGAGCTTCTGCCAGTGCTGCTGGCCTACCTTGGCCCACAGGTGCCGCTGTACGTCGTGTGGGTCGTGGGCATCGTGTTGGCGTTCGGCAGGCGAGGCGAACGACCACGCGCCGCCCGATTGGCCATTGTCGCGTTCGCCACCTTTTTGGCCTCGTCGCTGTTCTTCGGCTGCCTGCAATCCTACCTCGTGTTCTCGCTGCCGCGCGGCGGCCTAGAGCCGCAGCAGTACGGGCTTATTTTCGGCGTCGTGGGCCTGGCGGCAACGCTCTTGCACACGGCGGGCTGGGTGGTGCTGCTGCTGGCGCTGTTCGGGCGCGAGCCGGAGCGCACATCGGTGGAATAAGCCGATTGCGCATTTCGCATACGCGTGCTATACTACTTGTACACGTTATCGAATATATTGATTGTGGCCCGCATGGTTATATACACTGTCGCTGATCTTCTAGACCAGGTAGAGGCATTTCGGCTTGAAGCTACACGCGGGCTCGATCCATCGCGACGGTCGGAGTTCGGGCAATTCCTGACGCCGACGCCAGTAGCGCGCCTGATGGCTTCTATGCTGCCCACCAGCCAGGCGCACCTGTCGCTGCTTGACGCGGGAGCCGGTGTCGGCTCGTTGCTGAGCGCGGCGGTGGCGGCAACTTGTGCGCGTGCAGATCCGCCATCGTCGCTTGCAATCACCGCCTACGAGATCGACCCTGTGCTACTCGGCTATCTTGCTACAACGCTTCAGCTCTGCGAAGAGCTATGCCGGCAGAATCATATTCGCTTCACATACAAAATCGTCGACGGCGATTTCATCGAACATGCAACCGAGGCGCTGCGCAACCCGCTGTTGTCGTACGGTCAGCATAGTTTCAGCGCTGCGATGATCAATCCGCCCTACCGCAAAATCCGCTCTGATTCAAGGCACCGGCAACTGTTGCGCCAGGTCGGCATTGAAACCTCAAACCTCTACACCGGCTTCACGGCACTGGCCATGCAGCTGCTCGAACCACTTGGCCAGCTCGTCGCTATCACGCCGCGCAGCTTTTGCAACGGCCCCTACTTTCGGCCTTTTCGAGCGTTGCTGCTACAAACTATGGCGCTGCGCCACATTCACGTCTTCGAATCGCGCGAGGAAGCGTTTCAAGGAGATGATGTGCTGCAAGAGAACATTATCGTTGCGGCGCAGAAAGTGGCTTCACCTCCCGATACGGTAACGATTACGACGAGTGCTAGGCTAGATGACGACATGTTCCTGGTGCGCGAAGTGCCGTATAAGCAGGTTGTACATCCAGATGACGAAGAGCAATTTATCAGGCTCGTTGCAGATGATGCTGGCCAGCAAATCGCGCAGCATGTAGAAACTCTTGGTGCCAACCTCTCGGATATTGGCATGACTGTTTCCACAGGGCGCGTGGTTGACTTTCGCGCCGAACCATATCTGCGGAAGAATCCGACGAACGGCACCATTCCACTGATCTACCCGACTCATCTTGCAGGCGGGCGGGTCGTCTGGCCACGAGCCGAGAGCAAGAAGCCGAATGCGCTCATTCACAACAAGGAAACCGAGCAACTTGTCGTGCCACAAGGGTGCTATGTCCTTGTCAAACGCTTCTCTAGCAAAGAGGAGCGGCGACGCGTAACAGCAGCCGTATATGATGCGCACGATTTTGATACTGAGGCTGTTGGCTTCGAAAATCATCTGAATTATTATCACGCCCATGGGCAGGGGATAGACCAAACTGTAGCATATGGGCTAGCAGCTTTTTTGAACTCAACTGTTGTTGATACATATTTCAGGCAGTTCAACGGCCACACGCAGGTAAACGCAACCGACTTGCGCAAGCTGCGCTATCCTACCTTGGCGCAGCTGGGTTCCATTGGAGAACGTGTTGGTGGTGCCCAACTCTCGCAGCGTGAATTAGACAGGATTGTTGGCGAGGTGACGATGACTGATGAAGCCGATTCACAGATGCTGCGTGGGTCGCAGCGTATCAACGAAGCGATCGAGGTGCTGCGGGCGCTTGGCCTGCCGCGTGCTCAGCTTAATGAGCGCTCCGCCTTGACGCTCCTCGCATTGCTCGACCTCCCGCCAGACAAACCCTGGTCGGATTCGACAAATCCGCTTTGCGGCATCACGCCAATGATGGAGTTTTTTAAGCGGCACTATCGCAAGGAATATAAGCCCAATACGCGCGAAACTGTGCGCCGTCAGACCGTGCATCAGTTTCTCAATGCAGGGCTGATTGTGGCGAATCCAGACGCGCCAGCGCGTCCGGTCAACAGCCCGAAGGCTGTGTATCAAATAGAGCAACACGCGCTCGCGTTGATACAAACCTACGGTCTATCGCCGTGGGAGGAAGGGCTAAACGAGTACACCGGCAGGGTCAAGCTCTTGCGCGAGCGATACGCACAGGAGCGAGCGATGCTGCGTTTGCCGGTTACGGTCGGTGAAGGGCAAACACTAACACTTTCACCTGGAGGGCAAAACGTGCTGGTGAAGCTCATCATTGATGAGTTCGCGTCGCGCTTTGTTCCGGGTGGCACGGTGTTGTATGTGGGCGATACCGACCAAAAGTTTGCCTATTTCGCTGAAGAGCGCCTGCGGCAGCTCCAGGTGACAATCGAGGCGCACGGTAAAATGCCGGATGTGGTTATCTATTTCGCCGAGAAGAACTGGCTTGTGCTGATCGAGGCGGTTACCTCCCACGGGCCGATCGACCCCAAACGCCGAGACGAACTGGCGAAGCTCTTTGGATCGGCGCGCGCGGGGCTAGTGTATGTTACGGCGTTCGTCACGCGTCAGGATATGAAAGAGTACCTGCCGCAGATCTCGTGGGAAACCGAAGTCTGGGTGGCGGAGTCGCCCTCGCATCTTATCCACTTCAACGGCGAGCGATTCTTAGGCCCAGCGTGAGCGCGCCGTGAAAGCATTCGCCGCCCTCTACGCCGCCCTCGATGAGGCGACGGGTACCGACGACAAGGTCGACGCGCTGGCGCGCTACTTCGCCGCCGCGCCGCCGTCCGACGCCGCCTGGGCGCTGTTCTTCCTCGATGGCCGCAAGCTGCCCCAGCCCGTGCCCACGCGCCTGCTGCGCCAGTGGGCCGCCGAGGAGTCCGGCGTGCCAGCGTGGCTGTTCGCCGAGTGCCACGCCGCTGTGGGCGATCTGGCCGAGACGATCGCGCTGCTGGTGGGACAGCAGCAAACGCAGAACGCAGAACGCAGAACGCAAAACACCGACACGGCGAGCGAAGAGTCTTCAGCCTTCAGCCTTCAGCCTTCAGCCCTGCTTCACGAGTGGGTCGAGCAGCGCCTGTTGCCCCTGCGT
>JACMIM010000374.1 GCA_014381165.1 Roseiflexaceae bacterium | reverse complement strand
GCTTGTCACTGGTCGAATCAGGTTCACCACCGCAGGTCAAGGCCGAAGAGCAAGCGCACCGCGCGCAGCATGCCTTGACGCGGTGGTACAATTA
Source organism: Roseiflexaceae bacterium (assembly GCA_014381165.1). Taxonomy (GTDB): domain Bacteria; phylum Chloroflexota; class Chloroflexia; order Chloroflexales; family Roseiflexaceae; genus JACMIM01. Next base: position 4,308 of record JACMIM010000374.1, on the reverse strand, counting down.
GCAGCTCCAGTGACAAGCCCATATGACGGGTACGATCAGTAACCCATCGTGCGCTGTCGGTATGGTTGGGGTGCGGGAGAAGCTGGTGGGGCCGGGCGCAGTGTGGCTGCAACGCGCCCGGCGTGCTTTGCTGGAACCTCAGAGCTCGAATATTTGGGCTTGAGCGCTGCGGCTGTTATTACAGTGTGTGCGGCTGTGGGATACTACACCCTGGCAGGCGCGCTGCGAGCTCAGTGGGCATAGCGGCTGGATCACCAGCCTGAGCTTCAGTCCAGATGGTGGCACGTTGGCGAGCAGTTGCTACGATGGGGCGATCCGGAGCTGGGATGTGCAGGCCGGGCAGCAGCTTGGCGCGTTGCACAGCCGGAGCGATCGCATCTACGCTTTGGCCTGCAGCCCCAAAGGTGCGATCCTGGCCGACGGTGGCATGGACAACAGCATCTGGATCTGGGATGTACAGCACGGTCGAGCCCTACAAGTGATCCGGGGGTTTAGCTTTGCGGTCACGGCGCTGGCCTTCAGTCCGGATGGCGCGGTACTGGTCAGCGGCTGCCATGATGGAACCCTGCGGCTCTGGGATGTGCCGACTGGCCAATGCCTCCGCGTACTGCGCGTCCCCGGCCCCTACGCCGGCATGGATATTACCGGGGCCACGGGATCACTGAGGCACAGCGGGTGGCGCTGCGGGCGCTGGGGGCGGTGGAAAGCGAGTAGGCATAAATAGAACTAGTGCGTAGATAAGGGCGTGATACGCACTACGCACTACGCACGATATTGTACGCGAGAACACGGTTTGGTATTACTCTCCCTGGCGAACCTGGTCAGGCGGCGGTGGAGTGACGACGATCGACCCGTTGTGGTCGGCGAAGACCCAGATATTCGCTAGCTCGCCCTCGCCCAGCCCGGTGATTGTGCCGCGCCCGCTGAACTGGCTCTTGACAACGCGGTTATCGGGCGTGATGAACAGGTCGAAGACCGCCTGGCCGCCCGACTGCTTGTTCAGTTTCTTGTCGTACGACCAGTACTGATACTGCGTCGTGGCGGCGCCGTCGACATCCGCCGTTCCGATCCGGCTCAACACCGCGGCGTAGGTCACATGGAACAGGGCATCGTTGAGCGCCCGATCCGGGTCGAAATCGGCATCGGGAATGGCCGTCCAGGTCGTGTCGGCGTCGGCGCGCTCGTAGCGGATGCCGTCATAGTAGACAAACTCGACCTGCCGGCCCGCGACCAGCCGGTCGCCGGGCAGCTCCAGCGTCACAAGGTCGTGGCATGCGCCATGCGAGCGGCTCCACGTCTCCCACACCGTCTGACAGACACGCAGCGGTTGCCCATTAAAGGACATGACGTAGCGATCCCGCACCGACTTGAGCGGTGCCAGCGGCGGTAGCTCACCCGTTTCGGCTCGAGCCGGCGCGCAGGTAATCGCCATAGAGAGCGTCACCAAGATCACAATCAGCCAGATCGAGCGCATAGCTTTCTGCCTCATTCTGTCTCTCCCACAGGCGCGATCACCACATCGTTCGACTTTACGTAGGCAAAGCGGTGGTTGAAGAAGATCCGGAAGTAAAGCGTCTGCCCGCGAACCACCATGTGGCCGGCATCATCAGCTGTTGGAGTATAGCTCGGCGCCCAGTAGTAGTCGCTCGGCACGAGTTCGATCGCCACGTAGATCTGGCCGGCCGGCATCTCATAGATCGGCACTAGCGGCTGCGGGGGGATATCCGGCGGGTAGGCCGACTCCTCGGGGTATGCGCGGCCGTAGACGGGGATCGATGCCACACCGGCGCGTGGGGTAATCAACAGGCCGCCGCCAGGCGCGGTATTGTAGCCACCGCGGTTGTGGAACCAGGCGACCTGCCCGCCGAAGTAGATTGCATCCCAGTCATCCCGCCGATCGACCAGGAAGAAACGCTGGCCGGCCATCGCCTTGTTGGCCCAGTTATTCGCCAGCGTCGGGTCGGCGCTGATGTACTGGTTGGCGATTAGCGGCGCGGTTGGGTCAGGCGCCGTACGCAGCTCGATGAAGTTTGCGCCCTGCCGCGGCACGGGGCGGCAGTCGGCGACCCCGCCGTCGTAGCAGTACGTCAGCGCCGGAGCCTGCTCGTCGAAACCGGGATTGATCGTCACGATACGCTTGTTGCCGGCACCGGATCTGGACGCGATCGGCGCGCCCAGCAGCTGCATGTAATGATCCCAATCCCAGAACGGGCCAGGATCCCAGTGCATGCCGGCTTGGAACTGGGGTGTCGGGCCAGGAATCTCATCATGTCCAATGATATGCGCCCGGTCGAGCGGCACGCCGTACTTCTGCGCGAGGTAGCGCACCAACCGCGCCGAGGCGCGATACATGCGCTCGGTATACCAGGTCGCCCCTTCGATTGCGAAACCTTCATGCTCGATCCCAATTGCGTGGCCGTTGACGTACCAGTTGCCGGCGTGCCAGGCGACGTTGCGGCCTTTGACCAGGTTGGCGATGGCGCCATCGGCGGAGCGGACAAGATAGTGGGAGCTGACGGCAGTTGCTGGATCCTGGAAGACCCGCACGGTCAAGCCATAGTCGATCTCGGTGTTGTGGATAACGATGTAGCGGATATCTAGCCCGTCGCCAGGGCGGGCGGCAAGGTCGAAGTTGCCATAGCTTGATGCGTCGGCCAGGTCGGTCTGCCGATAGGCAGCGATCAGAAAAGCGCAGTCGAGGTCGCCCGGACACTCGACCGGGTTATAGCCGGTGTTGCGCAGATGCAGCCCGCGGACGGTAGCACGATTGGGCACAATAGCGCCGCCTGTCAGGGTGACCAGCTGTCCATCGCCGGTGGTGCGCCGCGCGCCAACGCTCATGGTTGCGTAGACGGCGTCGGCGAAGTCGAGCGCGACCCGCGCCTCGTCGGAACCGGTATAGCGCGCGGTAGCTGCGTACCAATCGGCCGCGCTTGCGGGCAATCGGCCGACGGTCTCGTGGGCGTATTGCGCCAGCAGCGCCGCTCCGCCGCGGATGTTCTGCGCCGGGTCGTGCCGCAATTGCTCGGGGGTCGCGCCGCGCAGCCGCGCTGCCGCAGCCAGCGTGTCGTGCGTACGCGGCGGTGCCTGGGGGATGTGGTCGCCCTTGCCTTTCGCATCAAAGCGTGATCCAACGTCGACGAGGTGCATCGGCCCATAGCCGCCTGCCACGCTGGGCGCGCCGGCGTGGTTCTCCCAGCGCGATAGGTTGTAGCTCACGGCCAGCAGCAGCCGCTCCGGCACCCCAAACTCAGCGGCTGCGGCGGCGAAGGCCGCTTGGAGCATGCCAGCGTTAGCTGGAGCGGAACGTGCCCGGGCTGGGCGCGCAGTGGCGGGCGGTGCCGCAAAACACATGGCTACAACCAGAGCCAAAGTGAGCAGCAAGCGGCGTGGAGTCATGCGCATCGCGATCTCCTTTGGTAGATGGCGGCCTGGGCAAATAGGATATCAAGCAGGTTGCATATCGGGATGCTAGATTGTATCACCTCTTCCTGAAGCGCGGCGCGACGAGGATGTTGATAAATGCGCGAACTGACTTTATCGCAACCGTTTCCCATCCATGACCTACGAATGCCACTCGCCGCGGTTCAAGCGGGACTGAGTGTGCTCCAAAGCAGTGCCGCCGATCGGCTGCGAGAAGACGATCGGCGCTTGTTCGAGAATGGGCGCCGCAACACGGAGCGACTCCGCGTGCTGATCGATGATTTGCTGGCCTTCAACCAGCATGAAGCCGGTACGTTCGATCTCGATCACGAACCGCTTGCTATTCGTGCAGTGGTGCATGCCACGGTGTCGGCCGTCTCCCCGTTGCTTGAGGAAAGGGGCAAAACGGTGGAGTTCGATTTTGACGATTGGATCGCGGCCTTATGAAATTTGACGATCAAGTCTGGCTGGAGGCCATCGAGCGCCAGGATGACGCGCCCCTGGGTCTGGGTAAGGCGACGCAGACGCTCGACATCTAGCACGGATAGGGCGATCAGTTCATCGTAGCGATCCAACAGGTTGGTTACACTACGCTCGCTAATCGGCAGCCCCTGCGCTCGCAGCCGCGTGTGATTCGTTTGGCGGGTGACATTCATTCTGTCCTTTCAAACAGACTGCCACACGGATACGCCTGTATCCGTGTGGCAGTCTAGAGCGTATGAAACCACAACGAAACGAGAACAGGCGTAGATAATCAGCGGGCGGGGCGCGCTGGTAGGATCGGTGCTGCATGGCTGCTCCTCAGTTGGCCTTTTCACTGGTCGAATCGGGTTCCGCAGGTCAAGGCCGAAGAGCAAGCGCGGAGAGACGCGCGCAGCATCCTTG
>JACMIM010000038.1 GCA_014381165.1 Roseiflexaceae bacterium | reverse complement strand
CTGGTCGAGGTGTTCAGCCGCCCGACGGCGGCGGCTTGGGCGCGCGCGCAGGAGGTTGCCCGCCAGGCCGATTGCGAAGCTGAACTGCGCCGCCGTCACACCGCGATCGGCCTGCGCGGCACTATCTTCAGTGTTGCGCATGCGCCGGACGCGCCAGCAACTGGCGCGATCACATGGCAGCTCGACCGCCATATCGCGCCACGCGATGTGCTGCAGGCCTGCGGCATGGTTGCAGCATGGCCCGCCGCAAGCGCGCTGCTTCAGGAGCTGACCGGCGCGCCGCTGTTCCCGCGCGTTGGGCCGTGGAGCCTGGCCTGGGCGCTCGGCGAGACGGGGCCATGCCTACGGCTGGGCAGTTCGCTGTGGGCCAGGACGCCCGAGGAGCCGCGCAAAGCCCGCGCTATGGCGGCAGCCGTCGCGCGTCTGGGTGGCGACGGGCGCTATGCCGAAGGGCTGTATAAATTGCTCGACAGTGCCCGTACTGGGCACCAACGGATCGGCAGGGCGGTGGAGATCGAGCTGCGCGGCGCGGAGATAATCGGAATCGAGGTCTTTTTACATGTGCCGGAGCCGCGAGGCTGAAGCCTCTGGCTGGGGTTACGAAGCCCGCCTGCGCGGGCTGAGTTCTTGGCTCGCGCGTGCTCACGCGCCGGGCAATCACCAACAAAGGAGAATGACCATGTCGTGGGTACGCATTCACCCGTATATTGTCAACTGGCCGGGCGGCGGCGCGCCACCGGTCTTCGAGATCAGCTCGGATGAGAATGGCAGCGCTGTGATCGAGCTGGCCTGGGACCCGCAGGCCCTGCTGGCCCCGGCCAGCTACAGCGAGCCGCTGCGCTACTACAGCACCGATGTGCCGTTCATGGCCACGATCACGACATCCAGTGGTACGTCGCGGGCGCTGAATGTGCCACCGCAAACGATCACGCTGGCCAGCAACCGCGCGACTTGGGTTATGCCCGCTGATCTGTGGGCGGGCTATCTCGAGGAATCGCTCAAGACGTTGGGCGGCGGGCCGCCCACCAACTTTCAGAGCAATATCTACTACCGCGTGCGGCTGACCCACCCTGGCGCGAGCAACGCGGTAGTCTGGCCGACCGACGCCATGATTCGTGGCAATCTCCACGCCCCGCGCATCGGCGTGCTGCGCCTGAGCGCAACGCCCGCCTCGCAAATCCTGCCCGATATCGAGGCGGCGAATGCCATGGGCGGGCTGCCATTTCTGCCGACCTTTTGGGGCGATCTGCTGCGGGCCATGTGGGATGTGCTGCCGGAGGCCGACCCGCACCGTCAGTCGCTGGCGGCGATTTTCGCCCACCCCAACTACCAGAGCCAGAGCGTGGCGACGCGCGCGAAAATCCTGCGGCTTTGGCTGGTGGCCGGTAAGAACTCGCGCCCGCGCCTGCCGCAGTTGCTCAGCCGCAGCGCGGTGGTTGGCAGCGGGATCGTGCAGCCAGTCCTCGCCAAGCAGGATTTGCGCGGCGGCAAGATGCTGGTCGACAATCTGCTGGCGCTGCTGAACATCACGCCACACCCCGATATCGTCGCATTTTACAGCAGTGGCGGCGTCAAATACCTCACCGCGTATGAGCAACTGCTAGATGACGTGATCACCGAAATTCTCGACCCGAACGGCCAGATCAATCAGGGCGAGGCTGGCACCTGCTCGCCGACCTCGATCATGACGCTGCTGATCAATGTCAACCCTGCCGAGTACGCCCGCCTGATGCTGGGGCTGCTCAGCAAAACCGGCAGCGCAACGCTGGCGCGTGGCGGCACCATCAGCATTCCACCGGCGATCTACCAACTGGCGCGCTACCCACTGGCTGCGGGCAGCGCCTTTTTCGTGCGTACCTTCTCGGAATTAGGCTTTCAGGCCACCGTGCTCAAGTATGCGCAGGATTCGCGCTTTCCCGCCTACGATCCCAGCGCGAACGTGAATGCGTCGAATGGCCTGAACACCGTCTTCCAGCGCACCATTTCGGCTGGCCTGTTTGAAGGCGAAACCAAGCGTGGGCTCGATGGCCTGTTCAATGTCAACTTCACCACCCACTTCATCCCACAGCCGACCGCAGGCCAATCGGCGGCGCAGTGGACGGCGGCATTTCAAGCCGCCCAGCCTGCGCTGCTCGAAGGCCTGCTGCGCGATTTGCCGGGCCGCCAGCAGCAGATGATTCTAGCGACCTTCTGGGGCGCGCTGCCGCCCAGCCCAAACGCCGGCGGCCACGCGGTGATGGCAATACGGCGCGACAACGGGCGCGTGTTCTTCAAGAACCCGCAGTACGCCGGATCTAATCCATCGGGCGCAACTGGCACACCCGCCGCTGGCCCGCCGCGCCGCTACGACGACGCCTCAGCTACGCTCGAATCCATGGTCGAGAGCGACCTGCGCAGTTGGATCATGGGCTATTGGGTGCCGGACACGGCGCTTATCTAAGCGGCAGTGCAACTGCCTGACGCGCCTGGCGGCTAAAGCCGCTGGCTAGCATGACGAAGCCCGCCGCCGCGGGCTAACACCTTGGCTTCAGCCCGCGCAGGCGGGCTTTGTACCCATAGCCAAGGGCTTCAGCCCGATGGCACCGCTGCCGCAGGCGAAATAACGATTACTCTTGCGTGTGAAGCGCAAGCAGGAGAACTACTATGCTTTACCTCGAAGCACCGAT
>JACMIM010000373.1 GCA_014381165.1 Roseiflexaceae bacterium | reverse complement strand
TTTGTTGATTATTTGGGTTGTAGTTGATACGGGTGGGGGGTATTTACGGATGTGTTTCGCGGGACTGGGACTAGGGGCTGGGGGCTAGGGACTGGGGGCTAGGGACTGGGGGCTAGGGACTGGGGGTTTAGGGCGTTCTCGCGTTACTCCCCAGCCCCTAGCCTCTAGCCCCCAGTCCCTAGCCCCTACAGATACAAATGTACCATCTTCACCCAGTGCCGTGGTTTGTGGCTGCGACCGCTCCAAATCTGGAAGTTGTGCCAGATGCCCTTGTCCCACAGCGCCTGACTGAGCTGTTGGTTGTTCTCAAGAAATGGGTCGGCTTCGCCAATGATGATCGTGATGTCAAGGCCTCGCAGGTACACAAGGTACGCCGCATCCTGGAGGTTTGGCACATAATGGCTTGGTGTGTTGAAGTAGATATCTTCGCTGTAGTAGCCGTCGAACAGATCGCGGAAATCGCCAACTGGCTGGGTCAGGTCGTAGCGACCACTCAGCGCAACGATCTTGGCCACATGCTGGGGGTGGCGCAGGCCAAAGTTGAGCGCATGGAATGCGCCCATGCTACAGCCATGTGAGATAAGAGCTGTGTGGGGGTTGACAAGCTGCGTGAACGGCAACACTTCATGTAGCAGGTAGGCCTCATAACGTAGATGATAGGCGATCCGGTCGGCGGGCGCGCACCAGTCGCAGTAGAAGCTGCTGGCATCGACGCTATCGAGGCAGAAAAGTTGAAGCTGGCCCTGCTCGATCTTTGGCCGCAACGCCTCGATCATACCCCAGTTTTCGTAATCGTAGAAGCGGCCTGCGCGGGTTGGAAAGATCAGCACGCGCGCCCCAGAGTGGCCAAATACCAGCAGTTCGAGCGTGCGCCCGAGGTTTGGACTGTGCCAGGCATGGTAGGTGCGGTTCATCGTAGCAGCTCTCCCGGTGGCGTGGACGGGCGGCGCTGCCTTCTGCGCCTGGTATGCTAGCGTAAGTGTGTCAAGAGCAAGTTAAGCCGCCGTTAACGCTGTGTGTCAGCGCACGAATGCAACGCGATGTGCGTTCAGTAGCTTTGTCCATAGCCGGTAGCCTGCGCTGCTAAGGTGCAGTTGATCGTCGGCAAACAGCGCCGGGTCGGGGCGGCCGTCGGCCCGTAGCATCGGCGTGTGGACATCGATAAAGCTTGCTCCGGGCCAGCGTATTACTTCATCATACAGTGCCGCGTTGGTGGCGACAATTGTATCGTACAAATGCTGGCGTGCTGGGCTGGGCTTGATCGAAAGCAAGGCCAGCGGCGGCGCACTGGGCATGGCCTCGACCTGGCGGCGCAGTGCGCGGAATGACTCGATAACACGAGCTGGCGGCTGACCGTCGCCCAAGTCATTTTCGCCAGCATAGAACACGATCGAACGTGGGCGGCACGGCGCAACAACGCGGGGAAAGAAGTGGGCGCAGGCCTCCAGGGTCGAGCCGCCAAAACCCAGGTTTCGCACTGGTAGGTCAGGAAAATCCTGCGCGAGTGTGCCCCACAGCCGAATCGACGAACTCCCGTAAAATACTATAACGCTATTGTCTGCGGGCGATGCTGCTTGGCAACGCTCCACAAGCTCACGAACCTCGGCCTCGTACCAATCCATGCGACTGCGACCTCATCTTAATGAATAGGTAGTATACCGTAGAAATGAACCTGCGGCGCATCCCAATAGCCCGGCGCTTCAGCACCAGGGCAGATGCGCTGCCCTTCGTGCTATAATGCCGTGGCACGTATGGCGCAGTGTGCATCAGGAGGCGCTCATGAACATTGTCGACCTGCTTATTATCGTCCTCATGATCGCTGCTTTGGCAATTGGCCTGTTCCAGGGCATCATTCGCCTGATGATTTCAATTATCGTGCTGTATGTCAGCATTGTGCTGGCCAGCCTGTATTTCCAGCCGCTCGGCAATTTTTTTCGTGTTCAGTTCAATTCGACCGTGCAAGTGGGCCAGGTGACGGCGTTTGCGGCGATTCTCATGCTGGCCTTTATTCTTTTACTCATGGCTGGCCTGTACACATTTCGCTACGTGCAGATGCCTACCAGCCTGGAGTTCCTCGATCGCATAATCGGCACGCTGCTTGGCCTGCTGCTTGGCGGACTGCTCATTGGCATGTTTACCGTGCTGTTGCGCGAGCTGTTTGTGTCCCAATCGCCCTGCGACACGCTGAATTATCCATTTGTGTGTATATTTCAAAGCGGCGTTCGGTCATCGGTTCTGGTACAGACGTTTAACTCGTTCGTGCTGCCGCTGATCTACCGTACAGTTGATCCTGTGCTGCCGCCCGAGGCGAATATAATTTTTCAAATACGTTAGATGATAAGCCAACAAACACTGACCACGCTTGAGTTCCCCAAGGTGCTTGAGCGGTTGGCAAAACACACGAACTTCTCGGCCTCGCGCGATCTGGCACTTTCGCTCAAGCCAAGCACCAGCCCGGTCGAAGTGCGCGAGCGGCTCCAACGCACTACCGAGGCCCGCCGCCTGTTCGACAGCAGCCCCGATGTCAGCATCGGCGGCGCACGCGATATCCGCCCCGCCGCCGCCCACGCCCGCCGCGGCGGCATCCTGGATGCGCCCGTGCTGCTGGAAGTGCATCAGACACTGGCAGCAGCCCGCCGCCTGCGCGTGACCCTGCTTAAGCTGGATGCCACGCAGTTCGAGTTGCTGCAAGATCTTGCTTTCAACCTGCCCAACTTGCCCCAGATCGAAGACGCGATTACGCGCACGATCGGCGAGGACGGCAGGGTACTCGATAGCGCCAGCCCGCTGCTTGGTCGGCTGCGCAGCGACATTCGCGTGGCCTTTGGGCGGCTCCAGGATAAGCTGCAAAGCATGATTACCTCCTCGGCCTATGCCGACGCGCTGCAAGAGCCGATCATCACGGTGCGCAATGGCCGCTATGTTGTGCCGGTCAAGGCTGGAGCCAAGCGCAGTGTGCGCGGCCTGGTTCACGACCAGTCGGGTAGCGGTGCGACGCTGTATATCGAGCCAATCGCGGTGGTCGAGCTGAACAATAAATGGCGCGAGCTACAGCTGGCCGAGGAGCAGGAGGTTCTGCGCATCCTGAGCGAGCTATCCGAGCAGGTCGGTGCGCAAAGCAGCCCGATCGAGCGCGGCGTGGATGCGCTGGCCGATTTTGACCTGGCCCTGGCCCTGGCGAAGTATGCTGCGGCACTGCGCTGTATCGAGCCGGAGATTGCCGCGAATGCAGTAGTCTCGGACGCGCCCAACCCCAGCCCCCAGTTCCCAGCCCCGCTCCTGCTGACCTCGGCCCGCCACCCGCTGCTCGACCAGCAAAAGGTGGTGCCCTCGACGATCCATCTGGGCGATCAGGCCCGCCTGCTGCTGATCACAGGGCCAAATACTGGCGGCAAAACGGTGGCGCTGAAAACCGCTGGACTGCTGGCGCTGATGGCCCAGGCCGGCATGCACATCCCCGCCGCCGAACCCTCGCGCCTGCCGATCTTCGGCCAGGTCTTCGCCGATATTGGCGACGAGCAAAGCATCGAGCAAAGCCTCTCGACCTTTTCCTCGCACATGACCAATATCATCCGTATCCTGGGCGAGCTGGAGGCCGAGCGCGCGCGCTGGCAGGCCGATTGGCAGCAGGATCCTGATTCAGCGGCCCCGCCGCCCGCGCTGGTGCTGCTCGACGAGCTGGGTGCAGGTACCGATCCAGTCGAAGGCGCGGCGCTGGCCCGCGCGATCATCGAGCGGCTGCTAGAGCAGGAAGTGCTGGGCATCGCGACCACTCACTATGCCGAGTTGAAGGCCTTTGCCTACGCAACCCCCGGCGTGGTCAATGGGTCGGTCGAGTTCGATGTCGAAACGCTACGGCCAACCTACAAGCTGACAATCGGCCTGCCAGGGCGCTCGAACGCGCTGGCAATTGCCGCGCGGCTGGGTTTGGACGATCAGATCGTCGGGCGGGCGCGCAGCGTGATGGCCCGCGAGGATGCTCAGGTCGAAGATTTGCTGGCGGGCATCTACCGCGAACGCAATGAGGCGGCCAAGGAGCTGACCCGCGCCGAGCAGCTACGTGAGGACGCCGAAAAGTACCGCGAGCGGCTCTCGAACGAGTTGGCCAGCTTTGAACAGCGCCGCGATGCCGAGTGGCAGGCCGCCCAAGATGAGCTAGAGCGCGACCTGCGCGAGGTGCGCGGCCAACTCAAGCGCCTGCGCGACGACTTCCGATCGGTTTCGATTAGCCGCCAGTGGCTGGATCAGGCCGAGCAGCGCATCGGCGAGATTCGCGATCAGTCGCCCACTGTGCGCAAAAAAAGCTCGCTGGAGAAGGCGGTGCTCGATTCAATTCCTGCCGTGCCAACAGGGCCGCAGGTTCCTGCCCCAACGCCGCCACGCCCGCTTCAGGCTGGCGACGCTGTGCTGGTGCGCTCGGTTGGCCTCAAAGGTGAGATCATCGCGATCGACGAGGACGAGCAAACCGCGACGGTGCAGGTCGGTGGGTTTCGCATGGAGGTCGGCCTGCGCGAACTCCAGCGCGAAAAGCCTGGGCCGAATGATCAGCGCCGCTACGTGCCGCCGGCCATTTCCACCCCAGCCATGCCCGATGTCTCGATCGAGTTGGATATTCGCGGCATGCGCGCTGGCGACGTGATCGACCGAATCGATCGCTATATCAATGATGCGTTTCTGGCTGGGCTGCCCTTTGTGCGAATTATCCATGGTAAAGGCACCGGCGCGTTGCGCCAAATTGTGCGCGAATCGCTTCAGCGCAGCCCGCTGGTTGCGTCCTTTGAGGGCGGCGGCAACGCGGGCGGCGAGGGCGTGACCGTCGCCAAGATCAACGAGAATTAACCTGCAACACGAACTTCAGCAATGGTGCAGGCTGCACACTCCAGTATGATAATGCCCACCTTTCTAATCATCATCCTGCTGCTTTTCGCGTTCGTGCTGCCGGTTGTCAGCGCGGTATTGGTGCGCCTGAACCTCGACCGGCTGGGCGGTTCGACGGCCATGGTAATCGCGATCACCATGATCCTCCTGCCAGTGTTCAGCGTGGTTGTGCTCTCACGCGCCAGCATTCCCAGCCTGAGCATCGCTGGTGTGAATGTGGTGCTGACTGACCCGACGCCGATTCCACTGCCCGACGATCTGCTGGAAGGCCTGCCGACCGAAGACGCGCCACATAACGACGACGACGAGAATACTACGCCCACTGATCGCCCCACTGCCGCATCCATCACGACATCGACAGCGCCGCCGACCATCACACCAGCGCCGCCGACCATCACACCAGCGCCGCCGACCATCACACCAGCGCCACCGACGGCCACACCAGCGCTGCCGACGGCCACACCAGCGCCGCCGACGGCCACATCAGCGCCGCCCACAGTTGCGCGAACCTACATCGTACAGCCGGGCGACACATTGCGCGCCATTGCCGAACGCTACAACGTAGGCGTCCAGGCGCTGCTTGATGCCAATAACCTGACAGCCGCCCAGGCCGACGCGTTGCGCCAGGGCCAGGAATTGGTCATTCCATAGTTTAGCGGGGCCTGCGGGCCGTAGCGCTCCGAATTATCTCCCGTTCTTTGTGGCGGCGAAGTTGCCACAAAGAAAGGCGCGCCAAGCAATGCCTGCACGCCCTTCGAATTTGCTGCTGCTGCTGGTGTTAGCTACTGGTATAGCTTTGGGTTGGCTGCTCAACGACATCTTTAATGAGCGGCTGCTCCCCGCCATGCAAAGCATAGCCCCCACGCCCTCCGGGCGGCTCACAAGCCGCCCCAGCGTGACACCCAGCGCGACGCCTGAGCCGAGCGCCACGCCCGAGCCGAGCGCGACGCCTGAGCTGAGCGCA
>JACMIM010000372.1 GCA_014381165.1 Roseiflexaceae bacterium | reverse complement strand
GGGTTAGTTGGCGCAGTCGTGCCCTACATGCTGAAAACAGATAATAACCCGCATGGTGTGCCTCAGCCGATGTTCGACCAGATGGCGGCTGGCATGCGCGAAGACCGACCGCACTTCTTCGCCAATTTCTTTAAGCAGTTCTATGGTGTCGGCGCGCTTTCGCACCCAGTCAGCGACGAACTGCTCGCCCAGTCGACCAATGTTGCCATGCAGTCGGGACTCTGGCCGACACTGGCCTGCGCCAATGCGTTCGCCACCACCGATTTTCGCCCCGATCTGGCGGCGTTCCGGGTGCCAACGCTGATCATCCACGGCACCGCCGACAAGACTGTGCCGATCGACGCGACTGCGCGCGAGTCGGTGCGCGGCATCGCAGGTGCCAAGCTGATCGAGTATGACGGCGCACCGCACGGCTTGTTTGCCACCCACAAGCAGCGGCTCACCGACGACTTGCTGGCATTTCTGAACAGCTAAGACGCGAACGCTTTACCACCAAGACACCAAGATCTCATGCTTTTGATCTTGGTGTCTTGGTGTCTTGGTGGTGAAATAGCTGCTGGCACTGCTACGAGCGTGGCGCTGGCCCACCTGGCCCACCGCCTTGGCCGCTGCCGATCGTCGAAAGATCGATGCCGATTGGAAAAGTTGCCGCGTACCCGTCGGCGGTTTGTGTGGTAGTCAGCAGCAGCAAGTCGTCATAGATATTGTCGTTGCTGTTGAGCGTATTGCGCTGGCCCCTACCTGCGTAGGGCGCTTGTGCGAACACCTGATCCGAGAGAGTTTCGTCGAAGAACAGCTGCGATGTGAAGACCTGGTTCTCGCTGGGCGAAACCTTGAAATGGATGTGGATAGCACGGCCCTGGTACCAGCCCGGGTAGATTGTTGTAAACGTGGCAATGCCGTTTGCATCGGTCACTTGTGCGCCACGCAGCCAGGTCTGCCCCTGTGTGTCGAAGCTGCGATCGGACACGCCTGAGTAGGCACCTACTGCGTCGCAGTGCCAGATTTCAACCGTTGCACCGGCAAGCGGCCCGCAGCTGCCGTCGTTGACCTGGGCCACGCTGAACGTCACCACCAGCGGCGCGCCCGCGCGCACCTCGCCGCTGGTCGCGTCCGCGCGAATGTCGGAGCGCAGAAGGTCTACATCGACATAATACGGGCCTTCGGTGACTTCTGGTCGCACGACGCACGCGGGCACCGCCGCCTCGCTGCTTGCAACAGCTGTGTTGGCGGCTTCGGCGGTGGCAAGCTCGGCTGCGGCTGTGGCCTGCGCGGTGGGGCTATCGAGCGCGGCTGCGCTTGCTGCTTCGGCATTGAGTGCGGGCGTGGGCGCGGCTGCGCTTGTCGGCACAGTGCTGGTGGTGCTCGTCGCCGGCGCGCAGCCGGCCAAGAGTGTTGCGCCCGCCGCGCCAAGCAGCTTGATCACCTCGCGTCGGCTAAGAATTCGACCAATCATCGCGTCGTCGTTATCCATGTATCTCCTCCTCGTGTGTTGCAGTCGTGATAATCGCTTCAAGTGGCACATCTGCTGTGCTTGCGTAGCATACCAGACGCATGGTAAGAAGTTCTTTAGCAGATGTGAAGAAGCTGTGTAGAGCCGTGTTGAGTCCCACAGCAGCGCCTGGGGAAGTCTGGTCATATCTGGCGGTGGCAGGGCACCTGTAGATGGGGGGCTTGCCCCCGCGTATCCGGCGCTGGAACCGCCCCCGGCGTGTTGGAACCGCCCCTGTAGACGCGGGGCTTGCCCCCGCGTATCCGGGGGTGGCAGGCGGGGGCCAGCCCCGCGTCTACGCCGCATCGGCGCGAACATCGCGCAGGAAGGCGCGGATGATCGCGATCTCGGCTTCCGGCTGCGTGACGGTGTCGGCGTGCGCCCCGGCGGGCAGCGTCACGCGGCGGGCTTGCGGATACAGCCGTGCCAGCGCTGCACGCGCCCGCGCGCCAACAATCGCGTCGTGTTCAGCCTCGATCAGCAGAATCGGGTGAGGTAAGCTGTCGGGGAACCATTCACCGGTGCGGTCGATCTCGGCTAGCCAGCGCATGCGGTTGACATAGGCTGCTCGTGGCAGCGTGTCGATCATCTGGGCGAAGTAGCCGCGCCAAAAGCGCGTCTCTGGCGAGCTTCCCGGCAGAAACGTGCGGTTGAGCAAGCGTAGACAACCGCGCAGCAGTGGCAGCGGCAGCGCCCGAAACAGGCTGGCCGCACCATCCGCCAGTGGCGCACGGCCCGGCTGCGGCGCGCTAGTGTGCGAGAGAATCAGCGCGCCGATCAAGTCGGGCCTGCGGCGGGCGAGCAGCTGCGCCACCAGGCCGCTGGCCGATCCGCCCAGCACATGCGCCCACATAATCCCCAGTTTCCCTAACAGTTCAATCAGCCCATCGACCAGCTGTGCAGCGCTGGCCAGGTTGGGCGGGTAGCTGACAGAAATCAGGCTGAAATCGTCCTTGAGCGCCAGCATGTAGCGAAACGAGGTGTCGGCAGCGCCAAAGCCGCCTGGCAGCAGCAGCAGTGTCTCGCTCCCGCGCCCACAGCGGATATATTCCCAACGCGCGCCATCCACGGTTGCCGCTTGAAGCGGGTAGGCGGCGAGAAACTGGTGGTAGATGGAAAGCATAGAACCGCCAATACCTTAACGAGTTACCAAGACACCAAGATGCAATTCCGAAGAATACTACTTCGGAAATTGCTTTTACGGGGAATACCTGTATGCTCATAACAACACATTTGGCATTCCTCATCAGGAGTAAGTATGAGTATCACTATTTCAGTAAACTATTACCACTCTAAAAAGCAGTATCCCTGTAGAATCGACTATCATGACGACCGTGAGCTATTGAAAACAGTAGACACTGTCGTGTATGGTTTGAGCGATCCACGTACTTCGGAAATCTATGTTGTTGGCCTAACGCAAGATTTTGGTCAGAGGCTTAAACAACATTGCCGTGTCGATACAGAGCGTTCAAGCCCTCAAGACCGCCGTAAAATTGAAATCTTTGAGGGTGGACTATATACGCAAGTCGTTGTCTTCCACGTTACTGACCAAAAGGAAGCTGCTGTTCGATGGAAGACTGAAAAGGAGAAGCAATATAGGACTACTTTATTGAGTAACAGAAGGTTAAATTCGCCTTTACACCGTATTTGGCGATAAATCTCGAAGCGGACTACAAGCCGCTTGCGATCTATTCGCCCCGCCGCCTGATAAACCGAAAGCCGCCGCCGCGTTCGACCTGCATCTGGTGTCCGCGCCAACTGATGCGCTGTGGTGCAAGC
>JACMIM010000371.1 GCA_014381165.1 Roseiflexaceae bacterium | reverse complement strand
GGTCACTGGTTCGAATCCAGTATCGCCCACCAAACGCCACAGGCGGAAGCAGCAACGCTTTCGCCTGTGGCATTTTTTTCAGGCTTCTACGCCACCTCTTTACGATCATTACACCACCACGAGGCCATGGCATGGGTATTTTTCGCATCACCGAGAAGGACAAGCTCAAGCTTTTCCGCCAGCATTTCCGCACCGCCACGAGCCAGGGCGATTACCCGCACGAACAGCAACAGAAGCTCTTCCGCTGGTGTCAAAAGGTCGAACTCGACTGGAACGCTGCGCGGGCCTATGTGCTAGATGACGCGCTAGTGCTGCTCGCGGTTCATTTGAAACGGGCGTTGGACGATCGGCAGATTACCCTGGCCGAGCTGATCGAGCTGCGTCATTTACAGCGCCGGTTGGGCATCGCCGACAGCCAAATCTCAAATCACATCCAGCAGTTCTACAACCTGATCGAGCACAAGTTCAAAGACCAGATTATCGAGCGTGTGGCCTACTTTCATGCCGAGCCTGCGGTCGAAAGCCTGAAACGCGATCTTCAGCGCTGTATGCTGCCCCCCACAATCGAGCAGCGCCTGCTGGCCGTGATCGATCGGCAGCACACGCTGGCGAAGCTTAGCGCTGGTTTGCTGCCGGTGATCACGCCAAGCGTCGATCTGTACGCCGGCGAAGCCTGCCACTTCGAGGCAACGGTTCGCTATTTGGGCAGCCACGGGCAGCAGCTTTCATCTGGCCAAGGGCTGCTTGTCGCCACCAGCCAGCGGCTAATGACACTCTCGCCCGGCGGTGGCTGGGCAGCCGCCTGGCGCGATCTTCGTGGCATTCAGTTCCGTTCGCACGAGTGGCTGCATGTCGGCATGCAGGCCAAACAGGTCGATCTTCAGATTGCGGACGCGCAGTACTGCGCCACGTTGATCATCAATGCCCAGCGCTTGTACACGCTTGCAGCGCCCACAGCGCTGCTGCCCAGCAAACGGCTGGCCTGAAATCCGCCCAGCGGCAGCTACCCCACCAGGCTGTCATATCGCCGCCACACCCCTCCTCTGCCCCACCCTCCTAACCACCAACTAGCCCGGCGCTTCAGCGCCGGGTACGGGCAGCGCGTGCGCAAGCCTAGCTGGCGGCTGAACCTAAACCGAAGCGCAATCGTAGCGATAGTGAACACTACCGCTACGACAAAGAATCGTATGCTGTGCAGCGTACCCGTCGCAAGTGTGCGCTGGGCGGTTGTTGCGTGTTGCCAGTGCTGCAACCCGCATTGCACACGAAAGAGCGTTCATCCAAGAATCACCCTCCCTCCCACCGCTCTGGTCGCCGCCGGATGTTCACTGTGCTGATCGCGTTTTTTGCGCTGGCCGGGCCACTGCTGGCGGGCCTGTTGAGCGCGCCGCCAGCCCTGGCCGCGCCCCCCACCTTGACCAGCATCAGCGCCGGTAAGTACCACACCTGCGCGTTGACCAGCACCGGCGGCGCGCAGTGCTGGGGCTACAACATCGACGGGCAGCTTGGCGATGGCACCACCACCAACCGCACCACGCCGGTGGCGGTAAACGGCCTGTCCAGCGGTGTGCAGGCGATCACCGCCGGTCGCTTCCACACCTGCGCGCTGCTCAGCACCGGCGGCGTGCAGTGCTGGGGCGACAACGCCAGCGGGCAGCTTGGCGATGGCACGACCACCCAGCGCAGCACGCCGGTGGCAGTGAGCGGCCTGTCCAGCGGCGTGCAGGCGATTAGCGCCGGTGAATACCACACCTGCGCGCTGAGCAGCACAGGAGCGAATTGCTGGGGCTTCAACTACGACGG
>JACMIM010000370.1 GCA_014381165.1 Roseiflexaceae bacterium | reverse complement strand
TCGTTGATCCAGTGCAGCACGGTTTCGCGCAGCTCGAATGGCCCGATAGTTACGCTCATATAGCTATTGAGCACACCGAAATACAGGTCGGCCAGCGGCGAGTTAGCCAGAATTAGCGCAAGCACAGCGGCGGCGATCAGCACGATCCCACTCGATGTCGATTGTTGGATGAACTCTTGCATCGGGCGGATGATATTGGCGACTGGAGTTTCACTCCAATGGTTAGCGAGTTTTGTCGTCGGTTTTGCCATCGCAGGGCCTTTCATGTATTTCTTTATTATTAGAACCTACGCAGTTGGCGCTCTCCGCCTACGGCAGTATGGAAATCTATCTTTTTGTTTCGTTTTTTGGTGCTAAGCACCAAAAAAAGAAACAGTTATTAGTTATTTCCTTCGATTATTGGCGCAAAGCCAACAGACGAAACAATAGACACGTTTCCTTGCCCGCCACAGGCGAAATACAAGCGTATGAGCAACTGCGTAAGTTCTAATTGTACCAAAGGTTGAAGGGGGATTTATGATAACTCGGGCATCGGAGCGCCTTTTTGCTGAGGCGCAGGCAATCATTCCCGGCGGTGTCAACAGTCCAGTTCGCGCCTTCCGTAGTGTGGGCGGCGTGCCGCGCTTTATCGATCATGGCAGCGGTGCGCTGCTGTATGACGCCGATGGCAACCGCTACATCGATTATGTGCTCTCGTGGGGGCCGCTGATTTTGGGACACGCCCACCCGCAGATTGTCGCGGCGATCAGCGCTCAGGCCGCGCGCGGCACCACCTTCGGCGCGCCAACCGAGCTAGAAAGCCAGCTAGCCCACATGATTTGCACGGCCATGCCAGCGGTCGAGATGGTGCGCTTTGTGTCATCGGGCACCGAAGCAGCCATGAGCGCGATCCGGCTGGCGCGGGCCTACACCCGGCGCGAGAAAATAATCAAGTTCGCCGGTTGTTACCACGGCCATGTCGATGGGTTGCTGGTGCAGGCTGGCAGTGGCGTGGCCACACTTGGCCTGCCCGATAGCCCTGGCGTTCCGAGCAGCGTCACCGCGAATACGCTGTCTGCGCCCTTCAACGATCTCGATGCCGTCGAGCAGTTGTTGCGCCAGAACCGAGAGCAGATCGCGCTGATCGCCGTCGAGCCAGTCGCCGGCAACATGGGCTTTGTGCCGCCGCAAGCGGGCTTTCTGGCTGGCCTGCGCCGTCTAGCTGATCAGTACGGCGCACTACTGCTGTTCGACGAGGTGATGACTGGCTTTCGGGTCGCCTATGGTGGTGCGCAGGGCTTGTACGGCATCACGCCCGACCTAACGTGTCTGGGGAAAGTTATTGGTGGGGGCTTGCCGGCGGCGGCCTATGGTGGGCGGCGCGAGATCATGCAGATGGTCGCGCCTGCTGGCCCAGTCTACCAGGCTGGCACGCTTTCGGGCAACCCACTTGCAATGGTGGCCGGCCTGGCGACCATGCAGGCTATCGGCGTCCCCGGCACATTCGAGCGTTTAACCAGCATCACCAGCCGACTGGTCGAGGGATTCACGCGTGCCGCCGAGCAGGCCGATCTGCCCTTTCAGGCCAGGGCGGTCGGCTCGATGTGGGGCTTCTTTTTCGCCGATGCGCCCGTAACCGACTACGCCAGTGCCAAGCTGGCTGATCTGGCGCGCTTCAATCGCTTCTTCCATGCCCTGCTCGAGCGTGGCGTCTATCTTGCACCATCGCAGTTCGAGGCCGGATTTGTCTCGCTCGCCCACACCGATCAGCTGATCGAGGCGACGATCGCCGCCGCCGATCAGGCTATGCAACAGGCACAATAGCTGCTTCGGGGCTAGGCACCGAACACGGCAAGGAAATAGTGGTATAGTCTGTGCAGGCGGAACCGCAACAGGAGGTGGACGCAATGCTTCAAACTCAACAAGGCACAACCTGATGCGATCTTCAATCTGGACGCCACCGAGCGTGATTCTGGCCGGGATTGTGTTTATTGCACTGCTTGTGGTGCCGCGCCCCAAGGCCAGCATCGCACAAGATCAGGACTACCCCGCGCAGACAGCGGCGGCAGCAGCGACGGCAACAGCCTATCTCGACCCGAATGCGACCGCTGGCGTGCGCACGCCCGTCCCGCCGACGGCGACTACAGGAGCAAGCCAGACGACCACGACCGCCACAGGCACGCTGACACCAAGACCGAGCACAGGAACACCACAGCAGCGCACACCTACATCCACACCGCAGATCACGCGGACGCCAATTATTCAAACAGCCATGCCGACCCCAACGCCGGTCGGCGACTTGGTTGCATGCGCGCCTGGCTCGACGGTCACGATTAGCGGGCAGGGGCCTGCCAATGCTGGCTTTCTGCTGTACTTTGGCGAACGGATTGTCAGTGGCGGCACGGTGCGGCGCGACGGCTTTTTTTCAATCGAGCTGCGGGTCGGGCGCGAGGCAGCGGGGCGCTACGTTATCGAGGTGCGCGATCGGGGCAGCCGCGCGGCACTGAAGAAGTTAACCTGCGACGTACCGATGATCACACCTACGCTGCTTCCCACCCGCTAAGGTGTTCGCATACAGGGTCAGAGCGCCAATCCACAGACAGCTATCTTCTCAGGAGCTACGCACTTGCCCAAGTGGTCTCATTCCACCTGCGGCGAGCAAGAAAATCACGATAATTGTTTCGGTTTTGGCGCTTTGCCCCAAAACCCGAAACAAAAAAGACATAGCTGCCATGCTGCGCAGGCAAGAACCGCCTACTGCGTAAGTCCTACTGCTAATAAAAACACCAGCCGTTTAACAACGGCTGGTGTTTATAGGTATTGGTGGGCCCCCAGGGGATCGAACCCTGAACCAATTGATTAAGAGTCAACTGCTCTACCATTGAGCTAGAGGCCCGCTCACAGCGGAAAGTAGTATACCGCAACATGCGGCTCAACGCAAATCGCTTGACACGGGCATGGTCAGATGTTACAATCCGGCGTGTTGTGGCCTCGTAGCTCAATTGGATAGAGCGTCAGCCTCCGGAGCTGAAGGTTACTGGTTCGAGCCCAGTCGAGGTCACTTTATCAGCATCTCCACGTGCGAGTACACCGACAAGCAAGCGAAAGGCGGGTGCTGGGCGAATAGCTCGGACGCCCGCTTTTTCGATCCACACCGTATCAAACACTTGATGGAGAAACGTTCGCCGTTGCTCAGGCGATGCCGCTTCGAGAAGCGTTGGCATATCGCTGAGGAGCCGAGCTGCGCGTTCCATGTCAAGCAAGCGTGCAGGCAACGTCGGTATCTCGGCGATGAGGAGCTTGAGAACATCGTGTTCACGGAGATACTCAACCTCGC
>JACMIM010000369.1 GCA_014381165.1 Roseiflexaceae bacterium | reverse complement strand
CCCGCCATCTGGGCGCTTGCGTTGGTCGCGCCGCGCCGCGTGGCTGCGTGGCGGCAGTGGGCCAGCCTTGGTTTGCGCACATCTATTCTGGCCGCGCTGGCCCTGGCGCTGGCCGGGGCGCAGCTGCGGCTGCCCGAGCGTGCGCTCACAACCGTCTTTCTGCTCGACCGCTCCGACTCGGTCAGCCAGGCCCAGCGTGCGGCTGCCGAGCGTTTTGTGGCCGAGGCACTCCAGGCGCAGCAGCCAGGCGATCAGGTTGCGGTTGTGGTG
Source organism: Roseiflexaceae bacterium (assembly GCA_014381165.1). GTDB lineage: Bacteria > Chloroflexota > Chloroflexia > Chloroflexales > Roseiflexaceae > JACMIM01. Next base: position 2,302 of record JACMIM010000369.1, on the reverse strand, counting down.
TTCGGCCAAAATGCGCTGGTCGAGCGCGCCCCGGCCGCGCTTGCCGCACTTGGTCGGCTGAACTCCGCACCGCTTGGCGCGCGCACCAATCTGCAAGATGCTATTCAGCTTGGGCTGGCGCTTTTTCCTGACAACACGCAGAAGCGGCTGGTGCTGCTTTCCGACGGCGGCGAGAACGGTGGGCGCGTGTTCGAGGCGCTGCAGTTGGCACGCGCCCGCGATATCCCGATCGATGTGATCAACACGCCCAGTGGGCGCGGCTCCGATGTGCTGGTCGAGCGCGTCAATGTAGCGACCACCGCGCGCGAGGGCCAAGAGATATTGCTTGGCGTGGTGCTTCAAGCCACAGTGGCGACCAGCGGGCGGCTGCTGGTGTTTGTCGATGGCGAGCTGGCTTTTGAAGAAACTCGCGTTATTCCCGTAGGTGAATCAACTGTGGCATTGCGGCTGCCAGCCGGTGAAGCTGGCTACCGCCGCATCGAGGCTCGCGTCGAGGCCGAGGGCGATAGTGCGGCGCAGAACAACCGTAGCGCGGCGCTGACCGAGGTGCTTGGCCCGCCGCGTGTGTTGGTGATCGCCGCCGAGCCACAGCGCGCTGCCAACCTACGCGCCGCCATCGCCGCCAGTGGCGCAGTGCCTGAGGTTGTCGCACCCAACCAGGCCCCAGTCGATCTGACTCGGCTCGGCACCTACGCCGGCGTGGTACTGTTCGATACGCCTGCCCGCGCGCTGCCCCGCGCGTTGGTCGAAGCACTGCCGACCTATGTTCGCGATTTGGGCGGTGGGTTGGCGATGGTTGGCGGCACGCGCTCGTTTGGCGCGGGCGGCTACCGGCGCACGCCGATCGAGCCGCTGCTGCCGGTCGAACTCGACCCGCGCACCACTCAGGAGCAGCCCGATGTAGCCCTGACAATGGTGATCGACCGTAGTGGCAGCATGCTTGAACCAACCGGCAGCGGCGGACGCACCAAGCTTGATCTGGCCAAGGAAGCGGTCTACCAGGCCAGCCTGGGTCTTTCCGAGCGCGACCAGATTGGTCTCGTGGTGTTCGACGAGGGCGCTGAGTGGATTCTGCCGCTGCAAAAGCTGCCAGACAGCGCCGTGATTGAAAATGCGTTGAGCCAGTTCGGCCCTGGCGGCGGCACAAACATTCGCCCTGGCGTCGAGTTGGCCGCCCGCGCCATGAGCACAGCCCAGGCCCGCGTCAAGCATGTCATCCTGCTGACCGATGGCATTGCCGACGATAACTACCGCGAGCTGATCGAAAACTTGAATGCTCAGGGCGTAACGATCTCGACCGTGGCGATTGGCCGTGATGCGAACCCAGTTTTGGAGCAGATCGCCGGCCTCGGCCAGGGCCGCTTCTATCAGGTCGAGCAGGTCGACGAGATACCAAACATCTTTTTGCAAGAAACAGTGCTGATCGCCGGGCGCGATATCATCGAGCGGGAGTTTACGCCCGAAATCGCACTGCAAAGCCCGATCGTGCGTGGCCTGAATGGGCTGCCAGTGCTGCGCGGTTACAACGGCACCGAGCAAAAGCCGACAGCCCGCACCATTCTAGTTTCGCCTGATGGCAAGCCAATTCTGGCCCAGGAGCAGATTGGCCTTGGGCGCACACTGGCATGGACGAGCGACTTCGATGGGCGCTGGAGCAGCGATTTCGTGGCCTGGAGCGAGTTCCCGCGCTTTGTCAGCGGCCTGATCGACCTGCTTTCGCCGCCGCGTGCCCCCGAGGGCTTGCGTGTCGAGGTTGCCACGCAAGGCGATCAGGCCGTGCTCGATTTGTTAGCCGCCGATGGGCAGGGCCAGCCGCTGAATAATCTTGCAGTCGAGGGCCGGCTGGTCGACCCGCAGCAGCAGGGTGCGCCGCTCGTGTTCACACAAGTGGGGCCAGGCCGCTACCGCGCAAGCGCCCCAGCCACCGAAACCGGCGTGTATCTGGCCCAATTGGCCGTGCGCGATTCACTCGGCACGCCGCTTGGCAGCTTGAGCGCGGGCGTTGCGGTCAGCTACTCGCCCGAGTATGGTGATCTGCGTGAGAATGCTGCGCTGCTGCGCGATATCGCCGCCGAGACCGGCGGGCGCACCGACCCAACCGCAGCGCAGGTCTTCGAGCGGCTAGCCCAGTCGGTTGGCACGGTGCGTGAGCTAGGGCTGCCGCTGCTGCTGCTGGCGCTGGTACTGCTGCCCTTCGACATCGCGGTGCGGCGGCTGTTTGTGCCGCTGCGTGGGCTGCTGCCGCGCCGCGCCGCAGTACCGCAGCTGGCTCGCAGCCCCGACCCAGCCATGGCGCGGTTGG
>JACMIM010000368.1 GCA_014381165.1 Roseiflexaceae bacterium | reverse complement strand
GGTTGGGGCGTGGTTGGGGCGAAGCATTTGCCCGCTATTTCGTATCAATTCGCAAGATGCTGGCAAATGCTTCGCCCTTACAACGCTGATCGCGGCAACGCTGATCGCGGCAACGCTGATCGCGGCAACGCTGATCGCGCTGCCTGCAACGATGATCGCACTGCCGCGCCGCGCTCCCAGCGTAGTGGGAGCGCGGCGGCAGTTGGCTGATCCCAGCTTAGCCCGTCCCTTGCTCCTGTGCGACAATGCCCTCCGACGGTAGCTCTTGCCGAAACCAGGCATACGCGCCATAGACCATTTGTACCAGCAGGAGCGGCAGCAGCGCGAGCAGAAAGCCGATCGGGCCGAGCCTGCTTCCCCAAACACCCAGTCCTACTGCTACGAGCCCAGCCGCAAGCTTCAGTGGAACGCTGACCCGGTGGTCAGTTGGTTCATCTGCACCACGTCGCAGCGTGAGTTCGATCAATCCCATACTCACCAGGGCCGTCGCAACCGCGCTGCCCAGCAACAGAAACACTGCTGCTCTACTGGCTTCTGTGTCCAACGTCAGAATATTCTGGATGGCAGCGCCGACTGCGGCGATGCTCATCACCAATGGGACGTGCAGGTAGTTCCAAAAGACCGCCCACCAGCCGCCAAAATTCGGGGCACGGCGGGCAATGAAATCGAAGTAAATCCACCAGATTCCAAAGACAAGTGCCATACCAAGCGTGCCGGTTAGCGCTGTCGGCCACGCAAGTGGTTGATCCGCTACGGCTTGAACGACGCCAATAATCGCCTCGCCAAGGACAATGATCACGAACAGACCAAAGCGCTCGGGCAGCCTGGATGTACTGATGCGTGGCAGTCGTGCCTGAAGCTTCAGGGTTGCGATCGGCGTCAGCAGGTCGATCACAAGCGCGAGTGCCCACACGGCGTAGCGAAATGGCGCTGGGATGAATACCGATAGGACGAACAGCAGCACCGATAGGCTGAATCCAATTGCATAGCGATTGGTCACTGGCCGAAAGCTTGGCGCATGGAACCCGCCACGCAGCCACAGAAAGATGATCAGCGCACGGCTGGCCGCATACGACAAGCCAAACGCCGCCGACGAGCTAGCTAGGCCTGCGGCAGCAAAAACTGCCATCGCGGCAATTGGCAGCATTTGCAAAAAAGTGAACAGGCGGTAACTTACATCCGGCGTTTCAAAACGCTCAGTGTAGAACGTTCCGCCAATCCACGACCACCATACGGCAACGAACAGCAGCGCATATTCGCCAACACCCTGGAGTGTGATGTGCTCGGAAAGATGATGTGCGAGTTCTGCGATCACGACAACAAACACAAGATCGAAGAAGAGTTCCAGCCAGGAGACTCGGCGTTCACGGTGCTCGTCCTCATCGGTTCGGAGTTGCGGGACTTGCCACCACGTTCTGCGTACCATTATTGCTCCCCTTAATGTGGCGATTGCGCTTGGATTATAAATTGAATTGGCAGCCTGAACATCATCCAAATGGGCAGGTCGTGGGTGCGCGGGGTATGTTGTGCGCCGCCACCACGGCCACCGGATAAATCCGGCGTCTGCTACGCCAAAACGCGCTGAAGCGCGTTCGATCGCATCAACGCGCTTCAGCGCGTTTCGCATGCTATCGGCGCGGCTTCTAGCCCGCCGATGTGGCGGCACAAAATCCGCCCCGCAGGTGTGCTATACTCCGCCATTCCCCTACAGCAGGAGCGAACGATATGCGCCGCGCCGCCCGCCTTGTGCTGATCGCTTTGGCCACGCTTGGCATCGCCTGGCCCGCCAGCGCTGCGCCGCCCGCCCAAGCCGACGATCTGACATCGGGGCTGAATGCCACCATGTGCGGCGGCGATCTGCCCGGCGATACTCACTTCACCCTGGCCGCCACCGGCGATACTTTTCCACACGAGAACATTCAGGCTGTCGGCGAGGCGCAAGGGTATGACGTGCTGTTCGAGCAGGTTCGGCCGTTTCTCCAGGCCGCCGACCTGGCGTACACCAATTTCGACGGCGCGATGCTGGCCGGCGCGGGCTACACCGGCTACCCGAACTTCAACTTCAACCCGGCGCTGGCTGGCGCACTGAAAAACGCTGGCATCGATCTGGTCTCGACCGCGAACAACCACATTCTCGACCGTGGCCCGGAGGGGCTGGATGCGACCATGCAGGTGCTCGACCAGAACAGCATTCTGCACCACGGCACTGTGCCCAGCACTTCCAACGCCGCGCCGCGCCCGCCCTACCTGCGCATTCCAATCAGCCGTGATGGCGTGACGGTCAATCTCGGCTTTCTTTCGGCCAGCTGGGGCACCAATGGCATCCCCGATCCATTCAACCAGGTCAATTTGCTGTTCGAAACTAATTCGTATGGCGCAGACAGCAGCGTGCGCCCCGGCATCTTGGAGAACATCGCCCAGGCTAAGCGCGAGAACGATCTGGTGGTGGTGGCCGCGCACTGGGGCGTTGAGTACGAGTTCTACCCGCGGGCGACCCAAACTGCGGCGGCGCGGCGGCTGGCCGAGGCCGGTGCCGATATCATCCTTGGCGCGCAGCCACACACGCTCCAGCCAGTGGATATCATCGATACGAACGGGCGCAAGACACTGGTGATCTACTCGTTAGCCAACTTCTTGGCCTCGCAGGGCGCGTTCCAGGCCGAATTCTATAGCGCAACCTCGGTTGTGTTCTATATCGGCATGGTGCGCGGCGCGGACGGCCAGGTGCGCGTAACCGGCTTCCGCTATCTGCCAACCATTCATGTCGAGAATGACACGCGGCCCGCGCCCATCCCGCCGCAAGGCTATGAAGACGTGATCGGCCATGTCCGCACGATCCTGCGCGACGGGAGCGGCGCACGCCAGATCAGCCACGACCCGTCCGTGCTAGGGCCGCGTGTGGAGGTCTGCCCGCGTCTGGGTTTCCCCGAGAACCCGGAGCTGCAAATCGGTGGCGATTTCGCAGAGTTCTACCGCACGCTCGGCGGTAGTGCCCCGGTCGATCGTGAGCAGGCGCTGGCCGTGTTGGGGCTGCCAAGCGGGCCGCCGCGCCAGGAGTTGGCCGGCGACTGCCAGCGCCAGACCAGCGTGCTGTACACGCCATTCCAGCGCTTGGAATGGCACGCCGAGGCCGATTGGCCATACCGCGTGGTCGGTACGCAACTGGGGCTAGCCGTGTATGCGCAGAAGACCGGCCTGCGCGACATCCCGCGCGGCGACCTGAGCGCGATCACGCGCCCGGCCTTCCGCAGCTTCTACGAGCAGCGCGGGGGTATGGCGCTGTTTGGCTTGCCGATCAGCCCAGAGCTTCAGGAAAACCAAGCTACGGTGCAGTACTTCGAACGCGCCCGCTTCGAACTGGCTTCCGCCGACCCTAGCGTACCGCTTGACCAGCAGGTGCGCCTGGGGCGGCTTGGCGACGAGTACGCCGGCATCGCGGCGCAGTGCAACCTGCCAGCACCCACCGCAGTGCCGCAGTCGCTACTTGGCGGCGCGCAGCCGCTCGACCTGACTGCCCAGCAGCCGAGCACCGCCAGCACGCCGCCGCAGACCAGCCGCTGGATGTGGATTGGCATTGTGGTGACGCTTCTGGCGTGCAGCCTCGGCGGGCTGCTGCTGCTCCAGCAAGCCACCAGGCCACGCGCCAGCGCGCGGGTGCGCGACCGAGGGCTGCGCTCGGCTACGCTTGCCCGGCCACAGGTGCAGCCAGGCCAAACTATTCGTCCGCCTGCGCGGCCGCCGATCGACGACGACGAGGCACTGCGCCAGCTGCTGGGACTATGAGCAGACGTTGCCGCGTTGCAGCGGTGCAAGCCGCCTGTGAAAACCAGCTACACTGGTGCATACCACCCCAATAGCCCGGCGCTTCAGCGCCGGGTCGGGCGCGTTCAACACCGGGAAAACAGTCTCATGGCACAGGGCGTGCATCGTTGCTTTAGCGCAATGTCAATGACGAAAAGGAGCACACGATGAACGGATACCGATTCGAGAACAACATGAACAATGCCCTGAGTGGCATTTCGGGCCAGGTCGGCAGTGCCTTTGGCTTGAACAAGCAGGTCGATCAGCGGCCCTGGCTAGTGATTGGCGCGGCGCTCGCGGTGGGCTATGTCTTGGGCAGCCTTGGTGGCCAGGAAAAGCAGGAAAAGCAGGACGACCGCCGGTGGGAAACGCGCGACTACGAAAGCCGCTACAATGATCTGTCTTCGTCCAAGAACTACAGCCAGCCGAGCTACTATGGCGGTGGCACGCCAAGCAACGCCCCAGCGGCAACGCAGACGAACTACACCAGCAGCGTGTATAACACCTATCGCCCCGACACGTCGGTCGGCGCTGGCGCGCAAATCAGTGCTGGTAACGCAAGTTCGCAGGGTCCGGCGCAGAGCATTCCTGCCGCGCCGCAGCAACCGCAAAGCAGTCTTCCCGAAGGCTTGAACACGCAGATCGACACGGCGATCAGCACAGCCGGCACGTCGCTGCGCAACCTGCTGCGCGATGTCCTTCGCGACAACGTCCCCGCTGTGCGCGATCAGGTCGATGCGCTCGACCGCCGCGACGGGCGCATTACGTAGCTGGACGCTATTAGAGCATTAGAGCTAGGACTTACGCAGTTAGCGACGTCCGCCTGCGGCAGCATGGAAAATCTATCTTTTTTGTTTCGTTTTTTGG
>JACMIM010000367.1 GCA_014381165.1 Roseiflexaceae bacterium | reverse complement strand
TTTTCGAGCGCAAGCCGCACGCCATGCGCTTCGGCGTGCGGCACCAGCAGTTCGAGCATGGCGCGCACATGCTGCCGTCCCTCCGCTGCGCTCAGGCGTGGGTCGGAGCGTGGGCCGCTATGGATGACCATGTGGCGTGCGCCCAGCGCTTCAGCAATTGCCAGTGCGATTTGGTACTGGCGCGCAACCTCGGTGCGCACACCGGCATTTGCCGACGCCGGATTGAGATCGAAGCAGGGCGCGTGCAATGCGTAAGTTAGGCCGTGCGACTGTGCGTACTGGCGCAACCAGGCAACTTGGCCGCGCCAATCGGCAGTTGTGTCGAGGTGCGGTGCTTCGCAGAATAGCTCGATTGTAGCTGGCGCTTCGCCGTGGAGCAGCGGGAGTGCCTGCTGTAATGGGAGATCGATACGACAAAAGCTCGAAGCAGCGCGATGCATATGTGTCCTTCTTTCATTCGCCGGCGGTGGGCAACGCGATGGCCTGGCGAATACACAGGCCAACAAGGTTGGTCGAGATCATGGTGTGTGCTGCAACGCTGGCCGTGATTGTAGCACCTGTGGTGGTTCGCACCTGTAGGCGCAGGCGGTCGCCTAAGAACTCAACCTGCACAATTGCTGCTAGCAGCGCCGCGCCTGCTGCGGGTACGACTGTCACATCTTCCGGGCGCACAAACACGTCGATCAACGCGCCGTCGGCGGCACCGGCGGGCGCGGCAGCAAGCGTAACCGGCCCAAGTGCAGTTTCGGCGCTTGGGCCGGTTGCGGTTAGGCGCAGTACGCCGCCGATCCGATTCGCGCTGCCGATGAACCGGGCGACAAATGCGCTCGCCGGGCGCTGGTACAGCGCGCGGGGTGTGCCGACCTGCTCGATCAGGCCGTTGCGTAGCACGACGACGCGGTCGCCAAGCGACATCGCTTCGGTTTGATCGTGGGTGACATAGATGCTGGTGGTGCGAAACTGCTCCAGCGTGCGGCGCAACTCGCTGCGCAGTGATTCGCGTAGTTGCGCATCGAGCGCGGTCAGTGGCTCGTCGAGCAGCAGCACCGAAGGATTGATCGCCAATGCGCGACCCAACGCCACCCGCTGCTGTTGCCCGCCGGAAAGCTGATCGGGGCGGCGATCGGCCAGCGGTATCAGCTGAAGCTTTTCGAGCATAGCCTCCACCCGCTGTTGCCGTTCAGCGCGCGTAATGCCGCGCACGCGCAGGCCGAATCCAATATTTTCGGCGACGCTCATATGCGGAAACAGCGCGTAGTTCTGAAACACCATGCCCATATCACGGCGCTCGGCGGGCGTGTAGGTGATGTCGCGGGTGCCAAGATATACCTGGCCGCTTGTGGGAACATCGAGCCCGGCGATCAAGCGCAGCAGCGTTGATTTGCCGCAGCCGGACGGCCCAAGCAGCACGATAATTTCGCCCGGCTGGATCAAAAGGCTGATTCCACGCAACGCCTGGGTTCCGTCGCGGTAGGTCTTGGTCAAACGATCGAGCTGAAGTGTCATACAGTGTACACGTTAGGTGCTGCTGGTTGCGCGGGTGCGCCCAAGCAGTTGGCCAACCAGCAGCAGCGGCAGCAGCAGCGCCACGAACAGCGTGGTGAACGCGCTGCCGATCTCGATCCGCAGCGATGCGTAGGCTTCATACATGCCAACCGGCAGCGGCATCGCAAGTGGTGAGTACAGAAAGTAACTCAGGTTGAATTCGCCGAGCGACAATGTGGCCACCGCCAGCCCCGCCGCAACCACGGTGTTGCGAATGCTGGGCAGCGTCACGAGGAAAAAGCGCTGAAACCAATTTGCGCCCAGGCTTGCCGCCGCTGCTTCGAGCCGTAGCACATTGCCAGTGCGTAAGCTAGCCGTTACCATCTGCACCATATATGGCAGTGTAAACACAACGTGGCCGATGATCAACAGCAGCAGTTGGCCACGCAGAATCACATAGGTCTGCACGATCGCCAGACCAAGCGCCAGGCCAGGCAGCGTCAAGGGCAGCAGCAGTGCATCTTCAAGCAGGGCGCGGCCCCAAAAGCGGTAGCGCGCCAGCGCATAGCCGGCCGGAATGCCGATCAGTGTGGTAATCACAACCGTACACGCGCCTACCAGCAGCGAGACACGGATGGCCTGCCCATAGGTGCGGAACACATAGCCGTACCATTCGAGCGTAAAGGCTTCCCATGGCGTGCGGCCCCAGCGTGCGCTGAACGACCCAAACACCGTAATTACCACTGGGGCCAGCAAGAAGAGCAGGGTCGCCAGCAGCCAGATAATGCGGGCGCTGCGCCAGACTGAAATGCGCTGCATCACTGCTCCTGCTGCTGATACGCGCTGCCGACAGCAGCACGGTAGACGCCCAGTGCTACCATGGTGATCAGGCCCAGCACCACCGCCATTGCGCTGGCCAGCTCGAACTCGAAGCTGACCGTATAGGCATCATAGATTTGGATTGGCAAGATTGTAATACGTTGAGCCAGCGTATAGGCCGTGCCAAACGCGCCCATCGAGGTTGCAAAAGCCAATGCCGAACTCGAAATGAGCGCGCTGCGCAGCAAGGGCAGCAGCACCAATACGAACACCTGAACTGGGCGGGCACCCAGCGTGCGCGCCGCTGCCTCATAACGCGCATCCACCTGCTCAATCGCTTCTGCCAGCGCAAGCGTGATGCGTGGAATCTCAAAGTACAAATAGGCGACAAACAAGCCGGGAAGTGTGTATGCGATCTGAAGCAGCGGCACGCCAACAAGCTGCTGGGTGAGTGCAGGCAATGCGCCGGTTCGGCCAAACAGGATAATCGTCATAAAGCCAACCACAATGCCAGGAAACGAAAGCGGAAACGTGAGCAGTGCGCGGATGAGCGCCGTAGCAGGAGGTTGGTCGCGAACCACTGTGTAGGCCAGCGTGGTGCTTGCCACGAGCGTTGCGGTCGTCACCGCGCTGGCTAGGCCGATGCTGGTCAGCAGCCCATTGCGATAGCGCGGGTTGACCAGCACCGCAAGATAGTTGTCAAGGGTTAGTGCGCCGTCGGCACCACGCAGCCCCATCGCGGCCAGCACCACCAGCGGAATAAAGAGCATGGCCAGCAGCACCAGCAGCAGCGGCGCAAGCAGCGCCGCCGCTGTGGAAAACTGCACCCGCACATGTTTTTGGCCAAGCAGGCGCAGTCTGTTCATTGCGAAGTGTGTGTTCTAAAACCAGCCCTTGGCCTGAAGGTTGCCAATGCAGTCGGTCATCATAATATCGAGATCATAGCCGTTCGCACTGCTGTTGGCGGCCTCGCAGTTGGTGAGCTGCCAGTGCCAACCGGCCACATACAAGCCGATGTCCTTGGCATAGTTCACGGTTGAGAACGACCAATCATTGACATTGACATTGATATAGCGGAAGCCAAGCTGCTTGACTATCGCAATCTCATTGGCACTCGGCGAGATCGTCGCCCCATAGACCTGCATCAGGTTTAGATTCACGCCGTCGGCCCAGCCAGCATCCTGAATGGTGTACAGCATATTGCGGTTCAGCGACGAGACGATCAGCGAGGTGCGCCAGCCCTTGGCTTTGAGCAGGTGATAGAGCGCCTTGGGCAAATCCGTGGTGAAGCCGGTGTCGCC
>JACMIM010000366.1 GCA_014381165.1 Roseiflexaceae bacterium | reverse complement strand
GCCATCGCCAGCCCCAATCTCGATATCGCAATCATGATAGGAAAGCCGGTCGTCGGCCTGGTTGCTGTCAGGCATAATCGTTGCTTTTTGCAATACTGGCGGTACGAATGGAGGCTCGCCTCATGATAGCACGTAAGCGTTTTGTGCGCACCCCGACCCCTGGCGCTTCAGCGCCGGGGGTCGGGGTTCAGCGGTTGCACAGGGGGATTTGGCTCTCAGCACCAAGAGGGTTCGCAATACCAACTAGCCCGGCGCTTCAGCGCCGGGTGAAGCCGTGGCTATTTACAGGTGTTCCAGCTAGAATGGCGTAGAACTCAATCATGCCGCGACACGTAGACCTCTGTGAACCCAGTGATTTGTAACGTCAAAGGTAGACGATGACAGCATATGACTACGATGCGATTATTGTTGGCGGTGGCCATAACGGCCTGACCTGCGCCGGCTATTTGGCGCGGGCCGGCCTGCGCGTGCTGGTCTGCGAGCGGCGCGAGATCGTCGGCGGTGCGGTGTGTACCGAGGAGGTCATCCCCGGCTACAAAATCGATGTCGGCTCCTCGGCGCATATCATGATTCACCTCACGCCGATCGTGCGCGATCTCGAGCTGGAGCGCTACGGCCTTGAGTATATCGACATGGATCCGTGGGGCTTTCACCCGCTGCTCGATCGACCTGGTGCGATCGCCTTCTACCGTGATTTCAACAAGACCTACAGCTCGATCGAGAAAATCTCGCCGCGTGATGCCGAGGCCTATCAAAAATTCGTCGATTTCTGGCGGCCGATCAACGAGGGCGTGTTCGATGCCTTTCTCAACCCGCCAAGTATGCTGCGGCTAGTTGGCGGCGTGGCCAAGGGACAGATCAAGTCGGGCCAGCTCAAGAACACGCTGGAAACCGTGCGTCAGCTGTTTTCGTCCTACGGCCAGCTGATCACCGAAACCTTTGAAAGCGAGCCGATGCGCGCCTCGATGACCTGGCTAGCTGCTCAGTCCGGCCCACCGCCGGACGAGATTGGCGCTGGCGACTTTTTCGGCTGGCACACCATGATCCACCAGTCCGGCGCAATGCACCCGCGCGGCGGCTCCGGCATGCTGACCCAGGCCATGGCGCGCTCGCTGGAAGCTGCGGGCGGGGTGGTGCAGCTCGACGCGCCGGTGCGGCGAATTGTGATCAAGAGCAACCAGGTCGAGGGCGTAGAATTAGAAAGCGGCGAGAAGATCAGCGCGCCGCTGGTGATCTCGAATGCCCATGTGGTGACAACGCTGCTGAAGTTAGTGGGCCAGGAGCATCTCGAGCCACGGCTGGCTGAGCGGGTACGAAAGATTCGCATCGGCAATGGCTTCGGCATGACGGTGCGCTGCGCCGCCGACGAGCTGCCCGATTACACTGGTGCGCCTTCTGGCGGCAGGCCGCACGAGAGCCACCACGGCTTGCAGCTGCTAGCTCCCAGCATGCAGTATGTGCGCGACGCCTACGCCGATTTCCTGCGCGGCGAACCCTCACGCGACCCAGCGGTGATCGCAATGACCTTCAGCGCAATCGACCCGGTTGTCGCGCCGCCAGGTAAGCACACAGTGTTCCTGTGGTCGCAGTATTTCCCGTATGAGTTGGCGGGCGGCAAACAGTGGGACAACGTGCGCGAGGGCGTGGCCGACACCATCATGGAAGTGTTGTACCGCTATGCGCCCAACATGCGCGGCAAAATCATCGACCGCTTTATCCAAACGCCGCTCGACCTGGAGCGGCGGCTGGCGCTGCCCAAGGGCAATGTGATGCATGTCGAGATGTCGCTCGACCAGATGTTCATGTTTCGCCCGCTGCCCGAGCTGGCCTCCTACCGCATGCCGATCAAAGGGCTGTACATGACCGGGGCTTCGATGCATCCTGGCGGCGGCGTGTTTGGCGCGTCTGGCTACAACGCGGCAAAAGTCGTTTTGAAAGACGTGAAAGGCAGTTGGTTTCGCCCGTTTGGAAGCGCGGCGTAAATCTTTGTTTGCATCTATTCCCGAAAGGGCGCATCATACGAAGCGTTCATCCATCTCTTGCATCAG
>JACMIM010000365.1 GCA_014381165.1 Roseiflexaceae bacterium | reverse complement strand
CCATAATCCGTCACGGACTAGAAGCGGTTGAGGAAGCTGGTCACTTTGCTCACAACCAGCTCGCTGATCTCGGTGCCGCCCGCGCCACTCATCAGGTTGACCACCACGGCTAGCAACGCGGCAATGGCTGCCATTGCGCCCACGACTTCGACCGTCTCGGCACCCTGCTCGTCGGCGATCACGTTCTTGACGAAAGTATTCAGGTTCTGCATGGTCTTTACTCCTTATAGGTACGGTTGGTAGCTAGCCAGCGCTACCAGTTCGAGTCCAGCGGCGAGTCCGCCCCGCCGTTCCTTACTCTGGTACTATAGCGCGTGAGCTAGCCTGTGTATACCCGCAGGTGTAAACGCTTTGTAACTGAATACGTGATTGTGACGTGATATCTTGCTTACAAATGGCCGACAAATATAGCCGCGTTGTAACACAGCCTTCACACCGTTATCTGTACGGGTAACAGCCCGCTTGCTACGAGACGAACTAGGCCTGAAAGCGCGTGCGCGCACTGCACACGCTATCAGGCCAAGCACGATCACACTCACGTTGCTGGCTGAATCATTACTTGGTCGACATAACACCAAAGCCAGTTTTCACCAGGTTCAAATGACTGGATGAGCGGATGCTCAGTGGCGTGGAAATGCTTGGTAGCGTGCTTGTTTTTCGACGAGTCGCAGCAACCTACATGGCCGCAGTGCAAACAAATCCGTAGATGTACCCACTGATCGCCAGTCCTCAGGCAGTCCTCGCACCCCTGGGCGCTTGGCGTCACCTCGCGGATCTGGTCGAGATGCAAACATGAATTATTCATCGTGCCTACTCCTTGCTTGCTCTTTTATCCTTGGTAGCGTATTTCGGCATCTTGCGAGCCAGTTGTCTGCGAATGGACATCCCAGTATGTTTCTGCGATCCTGGCTGGATCGAACGGGGTATTTGGCGCTACTATGCCAAAAATCGTTACAGTTCTTACGCGAACACCAGTTTCTGCCAGCTCCTGGGCCAAACCCAAGGCGAGCATGCGTAGCGCAGCTTTACCAATTGACAACGTCGCCATGCCAGGAAAAGACGTAAGGGCCGCGCCACCGCCAGTGAAAATGATTGTGCCCTGATTTTGAGCGCGCATGTGTGGCAGTACTTGTTGCACCGCCACCAGTGCGCCCCCAGCACTTACTTGAAAGCCAACAACAAGATCGTCAGGACTGACTGCACTCAGCGGTCCTGGTGTGAATGCTACTGCATTGTAGACAAGTACTTCCGGTGGGCCCATGTGCGCCGCTACCTGCTGAAGCGCACCCACGAGTTGCTCAGGCACACCGGCGTCAGTTGCGAATGTCATGCTGGTGATACCATCGCGCTTCAACTCAGCTTGAATATCATCGAGGGTACTCGCAGAGCGCGCGAGTAGGGCGATCTGGTAGCCTTCTTTGCCAAAACGCCGTGCCACGGCCAGCCCAATTCCAGGGCCAGTGCCAATAATAACGCAGATCGGTGCCATGATTACTTCCCCCTATAATAATGACTCAGCTTGCGCAGCTGCGTCTGAGGTGACCTATCAATGGTAGGAGTTACGCAGTTGCCCAAGCGGTTTCATTTCGCCTGCGGCGGGCAAGGAACTAACGAATACTTGTTTCGGTTCTTGGCGCAAAGCGCCAAAAACCGAAACAAAAAAGATAGCTTTTCCATGCTGCCGCAGGCAGGAACCGCCAACTGCGTAAGTCCTAAATGTTAACAACCACGCGATCAGGCCACATCTGCCGCACGCAACAGATCGGCGATCGAAAACGAGCCATGGATTGTGGGTAAACTCGGCTGCCAATCTGGCTGGGCATTGAGGTACGCGGTCGGGTCGGCCTGCATAAGTCCAAGCAGTACCTCGGCCACGATTCGCCCGCCCACGGCTCCAAGCTGTTGTCCATCGTGTTGAACTGCCGCCTCGCGCAGCACATAGATTGGTAGTGGCGTCTCGTAGCGCCATCCAAGCTCGCTTAAGCCGATCTGTTCTGGTGTCAATGGCACCTCGCCATAGGCGCGGGCCACTGCTTCGCCTGATGGTAGATCGGTGGCCAAAGCGCGCTGAAGGTCACGCCCGGCCAACGAACGATACTCGGGGCGCGCCACTTGGCCAGTCAGGGTCTCTGGCAGGCGAATCATGCAGTGGCCATACGAAGCGTCGATATAGCGGGTGAGCTGTGGCCGCACCGCGCCACCGAAATCGAAGAAGCGTGCCCAATCGGGCTGGTAAGCCGATGGCACCGGGCGCAGGCCGACCGTGTCGGGGAACAGCCGCACATCGTGCAGTGCATCGTTGATCTGGTACAAGTCGCGCAACTGAGCGTGGCCAAAGCGGTAGGCCCCATCAGAGAATTCGACCGGGATGAAGGGCGAGGATGCAGCTTGGTACCAGCGCGGCCCGTGCTCGATAATATCTTGCACCAGCGCTTGGCCCACCGTGAGTGGCAGGAATTCGTGCAGCACGATCCATTGGTAGTGCCAGCGCAGCAATTGCTGGGTCGCTTCGAATGGGTTTGCCGCTCCAGCTGCGCGCTGCTCCAGCAGGAGGCGATTATGCAGCTTAAGAAAGGCCAGGTGGAGCTGCGAAATGAAAAAGTAGGTGTCGTTGCGTGCATCGCCGATCAGGGCCAGGCCTTGCGGATTGCGCGGCAGGTCACCTGGTGTTCCGCGATCGTCGGTGCCAATCAGAAACAAGGCATAATCGTCCTTGTCGTATAGGTACGGCTGGCCGGTCACTCCAGCACCGTACACACACTCAAGATCGAGGCGTGGTGAGCGGAAATTACGTCCCACCTCCTCGTGGCTTTGCAGCGGCTGACGATCATTGGTAATGTCGTGGGCAATGAACTGCCCAAAGAAAGCCCAACCTGCTGGGATGCGTGGGTTGTCCTCGCAGGCGATGCCCGGCCCTTCAAACGAAACATCCATCGGTCCACGCTCGGCACCAAGTGCCAGTGCCTCTTCCACAGGCACATCGAGGGGCAACAACTCGGGAAAGAGCCGACCGAACATGCCCTCGCCGTTGAGATAGAGCTTGGGGCGCTGGGCTGCTGTCAGGCCGTGGAGATCAAGAGCCATGTGTGTTCCTTTCGGCGATCGCCAATCGTGTGACCACGGGGCATGCTTATAGAATCAATGCCCTCGTTTGTGTAGCGTATCATGCTGCATCTTTGTTGGGAATGCACCGGTCAAAAGGCTAGGAAGTGATGGGTGTGCTCTGATAGTGCAAATGTGTGGTCTAATCGCTGGTGTTTTCGCAGTTGGCGATTCCTACCTGCGGCAGCATGGAAGCTCTATCTTTTTTGTTTCGGTTTTTGGCGCAAAGCGCCAAAAACCGAAACAATGATGAGGTATTTCCTTGCCCGCCGCAGGCGAGATGATGGCGAGACCTTGGTTGTGCGGGCGCGTTG
>JACMIM010000364.1 GCA_014381165.1 Roseiflexaceae bacterium | reverse complement strand
TCGAACTCGACGATCTTATTGATGAACTTGAGGATGTGCTGGCAGACGGTCGCCGTGTGCCGTTTAGCAGTCGCTTGCTGGTTGATGAGGACAAAATCCTCGATATCATCGACCGCATACGTGTGGCCGTGCCAGGTGAAATCAAGCAAGCTAGGCGCGTGATCGGCCAACAGGAGCGGCTGATCGGCGAGGCCGAGGCAAAAGTGCAGCAGGCGCTTGACGAGCAGGGGCTGCTTGCGGCAGTCGAAACCGAGCGCGCCCGCTTGATCGACCAGGCCGAGCGCGACGCAACCGGCATTCGCGCCGGGGCCGATGATTACGCCGCGCAGGTGCTCGGCGAGCTTGAGCAGCGCCTACAAAAGCTGACGGCTAGCGTGCAAAATGGCCTTGGCGAGCTGCGAAAGAAGGGTGATGGAGCATAGATTTATTAGCTAGTGTTTGACTTCGCGTACCATGTGACCTATAATACGGCCTCTGGAGCGCAGAGGAGCGTGCGCATTGCTATGCACATAAACAAACATAATCCTGATCTTAGGTTCAATGTCGCGCAATTGCTGCGCGAAGAGATAGGCGGGCGGCGCAATTACACATTCAGCGAGGCCGCGCTGCCGTTGGACGAAACGACCGTGTTACGGGATCTGGTGGGAAGTGTGCGCTTCACGCGAACCGCCAGCGGTGTGCTGGCCGATGTGCAGGCGCACAGCAAGGTGGATACGCAGTGCATTCGCTGCCTAACGGCGGTGCAGCCACCTGTGCAGATCGTGTTCCGCGACGAATTCCACTCGGTGGTGGAAGTGACCACTGGCTACGCGCTGCCGAAGCCAGATGAGGACGATCCGTATTTTATTAGCGAGAGCCATCTCGTCGATCTTGGCGGGGCCATCCGCGAGTACGGCTTGATCGAAATGCCAATGCGGCCGCTGTGTCGCGAGGATTGCAAAGGGCTTTGTCCCAACTGCGGTGCCGACCTTAATGAGGGGCCGTGCGACTGTGTTGAGGACACCAGCGACAATCGCTTTGATGCGTTGAAGAAACTACTCGATACGAAGTGACAAGGAGTATTTGGACATGGGTGCTGTACCGAAACATAAAGTCTCGCGCCACTACCGTGGCAATCGCCGCCGCCACCTGGCGCTTACGGCACCAACGCTGGTCACATGCCAGACTTGTGGTGTGCTGCACCGCGCCCACCACGTTTGTAAGAGCTGTGGCTCGTACCGTGGCCGCCAGGTGATCGAGGTTCGCGGTGCCAGCGCGGATGACGAGTAGGTGTGATCGCGGTGTTTCCCAGGGTTATTGGCTTGCGCGAGCGAGCTGATAACCCTTTCTTTTTAGCTGTCAACCGACAGCTCCTGAGGCTTGTATGTCACCCTATGCAGCAATTACCGGTTGGGGTATGGCCGTGCCGGAGCGGCGGCTAACCAATGCTGATCTCGCACAGTTGGTCGATACGTCGGACGAGTGGATCGCCACGCGCACTGGTATTCGCGAGCGGCGCGTGGTTGGCCCTGGCGAAAGTACATCAACCTTGGCGACCGAGGCGGGTCGTCAGGCGCTGGCCAAAGCCGGCCTGGCAGCCGCCCAGATAGATCTAGTTGTGCTGGCCACTTGCACGCCCGATCGGCCTTTTCCCGCCACGGCCTGCACGGTTCAGGCCAACCTTGGGATTACCGGCGCGGCCTTTGACCTTGCGGCGGCGTGCAGTGGCTTTGTGTATGGCCTGAATGTCGCCACCAGCATGATTCGAGCAGGCGCGGCGAAAAATGTGTTGTTCATTGCTGCCGATGTGTTCACCCACTATATCAATTGGAATGACCGCAATACCTGCGTGCTGTTTGGCGATGGCGCGGGAGCTGTGGTGCTCCAGGCCAGCGATCAGCCGCTGGGCATGCTTTCGTGCGTGATGGGTGCCGATGGCAATAGCGAGGACCTGATGGCGGTCGACGCCGGCGGCACGCGCCTGCCAGCCACGCCACAACTGCTTGAGCAGGGCCGTCAGTTTGTGTACATGAATGGCCGCGAGATCTTCAAGCTGGCGGTGCGCGGCATGGGCGATTCTTCGCTCCAGGCGCTGGCCGATGCCGGTGTTACGCTGGACGATATCACGCTGATTGTGCCGCACCAGGCAAACCTGCGCATTATCGAGGCGACCGCCAAGCGGCTTCAGGTGCCGATGGAGCGGTTCATGGTCAATATCGAGCGGTATGGCAACACCTCGGCGGCGACCATTCCGATTGCGCTGTGCGAGGCCGCCGATCAGGGGCGTCTCAGCGACGGCGCGCATGTGCTGCTGACGGCGTTCGGCGGCGGGCTGACTTGGGCATCGGCGGTGGTGCGGTGGGGGAAGTAGTGACGAGATGACGAGATGACGAGATGACCAGATGACACCGATTGCGATCTTCTTGTCATCTGGTCATCTTGTCATTTCATTAGAGACAAGGTAGGGTATGCGTATCGCACTGATCTTTCCCGGCCAGGGGTCGCAGGTGGTCGGAATGGGGCGCGAGGTGTATGCGGCCTCGGCGGCGGCGCGCGGCGTGTTCGAGCAGGCCGATGCGACGCTGGGCTTTGCGCTGACGCAGCTGTGCTTCGAGGGGCCGGAGCTGGAGCTGACCGCGACCGAGAACGCTCAGCCCGCGCTGCTCACGGTCAGCGTGGCACTGTTGGCGGCGCTGGCCGCAAATGGAACCTTCAGCCCTCAGCCCTCAGCCCTCAGCCCTCAGCCTTCGGCCCTCAGCTCTCAGCCCTCAGCCCTCAGCCCTCAGGCAGTGGCGTTTGTGGCGGGGCACAGCCTGGGCGAGTACGCGGCGCTTGTAGCTGCCGGCGCACTTGATTTTCCAACAGCGCTGCGGTTGGTGCGCCGACGTGGCGAACTGATGGCCGAGGCCGATCAGGGCGCGATGGCGGCGATTATTGGGCTGGACGAAGGGCCGTTGGAAGATGTGTGTCAGGTGGCCAGCCAGGCGCACGGCCCAGTGGTGATTGCCAACTACAACGCACCAGGGCAGCTAGTGATCAGCGGCACTGTGGCGGGCGTTGCGGCGGCTTGTGCTGAGGCCAAGCAGCGCGGGGCCAAGCGCGCGCTGCCGCTCAAGGTGAGCGCGGCCTTTCACTCGCCGCTGATGCAGGCCGCCGCCGATCGGCTTGCACCCCTGATCGCCGCCGCCGAGCTGCGCGATGCACTGGTGCCGCTGGTGGGCAATGTTTCCGCCCAGCCGATCAGCGCTGCGGATGATCTGCGCCGCGAGTTGGTAGCTCAGATCACCGCGCCGGTACGCTGGATCGCCTCGGTGCAGGCGATGCTCGATGCGGGAGTGACCAGTTTTGTCGAGGTTGGCGCGGGCAGTGTGCTCACCGGCTTAGTCAAACGGATCGCGCCGAGTGCAATTCTGACGAATATCAGTACCGGCGGCGAGCACTTGTAGCAAAAAGCGTATTTCACCACGAGGACTTACCCAGTTGGTGGGTTCTACCTGCGGCAGCACGGAAGATATATCTTGTTTGTTTCAGTTTTTGGCGCAAAGCGCCAAAAATCGAAACAATGATGAGTTGTTTCCTTGCCCACCGCAGGCGAAATGAAAGCGCTTGGTGTCTTGACGGTGATGCTTATCTCACATGGTGACAGGCGAACGATGAACTTTACGTCGCAGATAATCCTGGTGGCTGGCGGTTCGGGTGGGATCGGGCGCAGCGTCGTGCGTATGCTGGCCGAGCGCGGTGCCCATGTGCTGGCCGGCTACCACACCCGCGCCGATGCGGCCGCCACGACACTAGCGCAGTGTGAGGGCCTGCCGGGCGTGGTGGTGGCGCATCAGGTCGACGTGCGGCTGCGTGAATCTGCCGATGCGTTTGTACAAGCGGCACTCGACCGCTGGGGCCAGATCGATGGCCTAATTAACTGCGCTGGCGTGGTGGCATACGCGCCGATCAATGCTATTTCCCTGACGCAGTGGCAGTCGCTGCTGGCGACCAACCTCGACGGTGTCTACCATATGTGCAAAGCGGCGATCCGCCCGATGATGAAGCGGCGCAGCGGGCGGATCGTCAATGTGGCTGCGCTGCATGGCGTGGCTGGCAGCCCCGAGCAGGCCGACTACTCGGCGGCGACTGGCGGGGTGCTGGGCCTAACCCGTGCGCTAGCCCGCGAAACAGCCGCCTGGAATATCACAGTCAACGCGGTTGCGCCAGGGCTGATCGCAACCGAGCAACTGGAGGTGCTTCCCGCCGAGCGGCGCGCCTGGGCCGAGCAGATCATCGCGTTGCGCCGCATCGGCACGCCCGACGAGGCCGCAGCAGCAGCCGTGTTTCTAGCCTCGCCACTGGCCAGCTATATCACCGGCCAGACAATCTATGTCGATGGCGGCTGGCGCATGACATAATGCTATCGCAGTTCTACTGGAGTTGAAAAGCGAGCCAGGATGGGTTTTCTCGGGGGCTTCGCCCCATACGCATCAAGTTAAGCTTATTCCCTTGGGGCCTGCGGCCCCCGAACCTCTTAAAATGCTCTAGAGCAGGAACCCGATTCGCTGGTCGAGCGCCGCGCCAGCCGCCCACATGGCCAGGCTGGCCAGGGCGGTGATCAGTACCAGTGTGCGGCTGGCAGCCCAGCCCCAGCGCTGATTCTGGAGGCGCAGCAGCGCAAAGCCCGCAAGGCAGGCCACTGCCGGGTAGATGAACACCACATAGCGAGTCGCATTGAACAGGATTGTTACCGATGCCAGCGCCAGCAGCAGCGAGGTCAGCAGCATTGCGCTGAACACACGCCGTAGTGGTTTGGTGCGCGGCTGCTCGGGCAGGCAGCACAACAGCGCCCAGAGCGCCAGCCCCAGGTAGATGCCCCAGAAGTAGTGATCGCGTAGGCCCAGCTCCCAGACGAATCTCGTTAACAGGAATAGCCGTGAGGCCCCGCCATCGCTTGTGCTGGCAGCCGTCAGATTGGCGAGTTGCTCGGCGAACAACCCGCCGAACGCGCTGTAGTACAGCCCCAGCATGAGCAACGCCGCCCATGGCAGCACCAGCGCTGGCCATGGGCGCTCGCGCCGCGCCAGCAGCAGCCCGAACAGCAGCACGCTCATCAGCCCTAGGTTGAGCAGCACGCCGAAGTGGCCAACCGTGGCAATCAGCGCGGCGAGACAAACCAGCAACCACGGACGGCGGGCGCTGGACGACAAGCGCCGGCCGTTATCGCCAGGCTGTTCGAGCAGCGCTACCAGCCCCGCTATAACCCACACACCGAGCCATTGACCGACGCTTTGCGTAAAGCCGCCCTGCCAGTGAACCAGCACGGCCACAGGCATCACCGCATACACCAGCGCAGCCCAGGCGGCATTCGCGCGGCCATAGGGCCGCAGCAGGTGCGCCAGCAGAAAGACCGTTGTGGCATCGATCACAATCGAGCTGAGTGGGATCAACCAGCGTAGATCGTCATACAGCAGTGCGAACGGGGCGATCAGCAGATACGTGCCGGGTGGATACGGGTAGGTCTGGCTTTGACCAAATGCGGTGGTGTAGAATTCGCCAGAAGCCGTGAACAGAAACCGGTTGCCATGGAACAGCGTGTCGGTCGGCAGGTAGGCCGGAAACAGCGTGCCGGCCAGCTTAACGACGATTAGGCAGCCAAACACCGCCACGACCGGCCCAGCCAGATGTGGCGCGCGCCTGGCCAGCAGCCAGTTGATCGCCACGCAGATTGGCAGAACTATTCCCACCACGGCGCAGAGAATCGGCAGCAGCACCAGCAGATAGGGCGCGTACAGTAGCGCGGCAACGCCAAGCGCCAGCGACGCACCGCCCCACAGCAAGGCGGCATCGCGCCGCTGCATCTGGGCTGCCCAGGCCACCCAGCCGAGCAACGCGACGAGCAGTAGTGCCGCCAGCCAGACCCAGGGGTGCAGCGCGGGCCGGTACTCACGGCGTTCGAGCGTGAGCGTATCGATGGCGATGCCAAGTGAGCCAGCCTCAGCGCTTGCAATGCCGGCGAGATCGCTGATGATGCGTAAGGTATCGCTATTGGTCAGCAGCAGGCGGTAGCGGTAGATGCCGGGCGCTGGGTTCAGCTGAAGGTCGTTGCCGCCGCCCTGAAATCTCACCGAGGCGGGCGGCTGCTCTGGGCGCTGGCGAAAGCGTAGTGTAGCCTCCCACACGCCATCTAGCCCCGGCGTGCGCACGGTGGATTCAGCCCGTGTCCACTGAAATGAGTAGCCACCCTGCTGCGGCGTTTCGGCCTCGGGGTCGCGAAAGTTCACCAAAAAGGCGTCGGCGACCGTGCTACCCACATCGATCTGGAAAAAGCGATACTGCGCGATCGCCAGCTCAAGCGCCAGCGCCAGCAGCAGGGCAAACACGCCACAGCGCGCCACGCGGGCTGCACGCGAACGCGAACGTAGAAATTCGAAGTGCATCTGCATTATGGTCGACAGCAGTGTCGTTGCGGGGAAGGCCCCTCATGGAAAAACGTGGCTAGTATGCCATAGGCACTGAGTGGGCGCAAGTTGAATTGTTTCAATGGGTGTGGACAGCGTTTTGCGCGGCTGTTCCTGCTGGCGGGCTAGAAGCCCGCTGTTACAAATGCAAAAAACGCTCAAGCGCGTTCAACGCGCTTGAGCGTGTTTTGGCTCCTAACAGTGGGCTTCTAGCCTACGAGAACATGCGCCAGCGCAAGAAAATACCACACCCCAGCCGCGCGGCTGAAGCCGCTGGCTGAGGTTACAAAGCCCGCCTGCGCGGACTGAACGACAGGTCAGCGCGCTTCAGCGTATTTTGCTACCAGCAGCGGGCTTCAACCCGCTGCTACGTCGTACTCAGCGAGCAGCCGACGGGTGCGCTCGACCTCGGGGGTGTTGTCGAGCTGTTGAAACAGGCGCGCGCTTTCATTCAGCAGTTCAAGCGCACGCGGCGTTGCGCCTTGGGCGTAGGCCAGCTTGGCAGAAAGCCGCTGGAAGCGCCCGTACTCCTCGGTGTTGCCGTGTGCGACGAATGCTTGCGCGTGCGCCTGCTCCTGGTTGGCAGTGGATAGATCGCCTTGGCTGAACGCTAGCTCGGCCAAGATGGTATGCACTTCAAGCAGATGCGCCGGAATCTGAAGTTGCTCGGCGATAAACTTGGCTTGGCTCATGCTTTGCTCGGCCTCGTCGAAGCGCTGCAATTCAGTCGTGATGATAGCAATGTTGAGCAATGCAAGCATGTGATGATAACTGTCGCGCACTTGCACAGCATATGCCACTGCCTGCGTGAGCAACGCCAACGCTTGCGCGGCATCGCCAGCATTGTACAGCGACCAGCCTACGTTCAGCGAGCTCAGCGCGATCTCGCGCCGGTTGCCCGTGGCCTTGCTCTGCTCGATCGAGCGCATGCCATACGCGGCGGCCTGGCGGTACTCGCCTTTGCGATCCAGCAGCAGGCTGAGATTATTCAACGACCGGGCCTGCTCGATCAGGTCGCCAGATTGTTCGCTCACGGCCAGGCTCTGTTCGACATACTGCTGGGCGGTCGCTAGATCGCCCTGGCTCCAGGCAATTCCGCCGAGCCGGGTGTAGATGCGTGCAATCTGGGGCGTGATCTCTGCACTTTCGATTTCGAATTGCGCATGCTCGATAAACAACTTGGCTTGATCAATGTCGCCACGGCGGTAGTGAATCCAGCCAATATCGCTGGTGATTTCGGCGTGCGTCAGGGCTGTATCATCGTATGCTGCCTGGGCGATCAGTGCCAGGGCTTGCGTAAGCCGGTCGAGTGCGGTATCGAAGTTGCCCTGGCTCTCGAAGGTGCCGGCGACTTTGCGTAGCAGCTTGGCCTTTGCGTGGTTATTGCGTGGCGCATCATCGTACAGTGTGAGCAACAGGCCATACTGATCGCGGGCGGAACTGTAGCTGCCGGTGAGCGCGAGCACATCGCCAAAGCCCTCGTGGAGCGGTGCGATCAGGTACGGGCTTGGGGGTACTTCATCCTGCTGCCAGGGTGCGAGAGCGAGTGCCTTTGTGTAGAGTGCCAGGGCTTCGTGGTTAGCGTGGCGGGCCTGCGCCTGTCGAGCGGCGGCCAGAACGTGCGGGTAGGCGCGATCCGGTAGCTCGCCGCGCTGAAAGTGGTCGCCTAGCGCCGCGTGATGCTCGGCAAGGTTGGCAGCATACAGCTGTTCGATCGCTGCGCCGATCTGGGCGTGCAGCAAACGCCGGCGTGCCAGCGAGAGGCTGCCATACACGGCATCGCGAGTGATCGCGTGGCGAAATGAGGCTGGGCTGATCTGCGTGGTCAAGAATCCGCTTTGACGCAGTTCGGCCAACGGAGTGTTCAGGGTATCGCTGCCAATGATGCGCTCCACCACTGGCAGCACAAACTGCACCCCAGCAACGCTGGCAACCTCGGCAACCTGGCGCGCGCTGTCGCTCAACCGGTCGAGCTGGGCGGCGATCAGCTGCTCGACCTGGGCGGGGATGCGCAGCCCGTCGAGCGCGCTGGTGAGTTGCCAGCTGCCGCGCGGCTGGCGGCGAATCACGCCTTTGCCGATCAGATAGCGCACCAGCTCTTCCAGATACAGCGGCACACCCTGCGCACGGGCCAGCAGTGGCAGCAGTTCAGGTGGCGGCGGCGTAGCAAAGAGTTCGGCCAGAAGCGTGTCGCTGGCGGCGGTGTCGAGTTCGGTGAGTGATACGATGCGGGCGTCTGGCAAGTCCTGCCATGGTGTCGCGCGGTCTTCGGCCGGCCTGCTGGTCATGATCAGCAGCATCGGTACGCGCTGGGTGCGCTCGGCAAGCTGGTGCAGCATGGCCGCGCTGGAATGATCGAGCCAGTGTGTGTCTTCGATCGCAAGCGCGATCGGCTGGCTGTTCGCGGTCGCCAGCAGCGTTTCGATCGCTAGGTCGTTCAGCCGCTCACTGCGCTGCTCGGGCGTCAGCGCGCGCGTGACCTGTGTTTCGGGAATGGGAATGCCAAGCATCTCGCCCAGCAGTGGGCTGAAGCGGCTCCAGTCGGGTACCAATGCTTCAAGCAAGTGGTGCAGCAGATACGCTTGCATCTCGCCGTCGTCGTCAAGCGTGATCTGAAACAGCTCGCGGAAGAGCTGAATAAAGGCGGCGTGCGGCCGCTCCTGCTCATAGCTGCGGCAGCTGACACGCAACAACAGGCTGTGAGGGTGCGATATTCGCAGCTGTGCCCACAGCTCCTCGACCAGGCGTGTCTTGCCGATGCCCGCCTCGCCAAGCAGGGCGACCACCTGGCCAGTAGTGGTTTCAATCGCAAGTGCAGCATCGGCGGCAGCACGAAGCTGTGCGAGCTGTGCCTGCCGACCGACCAGGGTTGCCACGCGCGCTGTTTCACCTGGCCCGTGCTGGCCGGGAAGGCGAAACACCTCGATCATCTGATTGTCGCGCCCAATCAGCACGGGCGGCAGCGCATCCGCGCTGATCAGCGGCCTAACCGCGCGTTGGGTCGAGGCTGCGAGCAACAGATGCCCCGGTTCGGCCGCTGCCATGAGTTGGGCTGCAGTCACATCGGCCTGACCGATCACCGAATAGGCCCGCCGGTGCTGTGTGCCAACCATGCCAGCAAACAGAATGCCGCTCGCCAGGCCCGCGTACTCGAGTCCGCTCGGCTGGGCCAGCCGCAGCAGCAGCGATTGTTGTGGACGATCCGCCGTCCACTCCTCGATCAGGCTGCGGATCGTTGCGTACACGCCGCTGGCCTGGGCGCGCATCTCAAGATGGGCGGCGACCGCGCGGTAGGGGTCGTCCTCGTGGGCGACCGGCGCGCCAAAGAAGGTGTAGAGGCGGTCGCCGCTGCCGGAGGTTTCCAGGCCAGCGACCCAGCCGCCGTAGCGGTGGATCACCGCCTGCGTGGCCGTGAAGTAGCTGTCGACCACTCTGGCGACGATCGTGCTATCCTGCTCGATCAGCGCGGCCACCTCGAGCAGATCGATCAGCCGCCGATAGGCGTTGAAGCTAACCACGGCGGCGGTCACGGGGCGAAACTCACCGCCGAGTGTATCTAGGCTGATCAGCCGCGCCGGCAGCTGAAAGGGTAGATAGCGCTGCGCGCGGTCGATCTGCTCTAGCAGTGCGATCACCCCGGCCAACGAACGTTCGTGCATGGCCACTGGGGCAGGGCTGGGCAGTGCCGGTTGGCTGGTCAAGCGATCGACGAGCTGAAGGTGATCGTTGAGCTGGCGCGTGTCGATGCCGCTTACCAGTTCACCGGTTTCGCTTATGATGCTCACTGCGCCAATCGGGGTCGTGTCGCGGTCGCGCATGGCGCGGTACACCGCGCGACCCATGAGCAAGAGCTGGCGGTGGTGCTGGTCGCCGGCGTCGACCATGAAGAATGAACCAGCCTGCACCGTGATACGGACTTGAAGCGCATGCCCAGGGTTGGCGCGTGCTGCGGAGAATTGCTGCTGTGTCGCCAGCGCCGCGTGAACGGCGAGGGCCGCGTGATCTGAGCCGAGCTGATTCGCCGCGAAGATCGCCGTCAGTGTTTCGCCGCCGAACGCGATCACCTCACCGCCACAGCGCTCGATCGCGTCGATAATCACGGCGAGCGCTTCGCTTAGCGCAGTGCCGACGCCTTCGGTCGCCTCGGGTCCCTGTAACGCAGCGTGTTTCAGGAGTTCATCAACGAATACCAGCCGAATGGCCATCAGCGTGCCACGCAGGTACGTGCTCGACTGTGCGCCACTTGAGAGCGGGGTCGAAAGCAGCCGGTATGGCGGTGCCAGCGCCTGCACACGCTGAAAGTACCGCGCTAGCATGTCATTGGCCCGCCCATACAGCTCGGCAGTGGGGTTGTCTTCCCGAAGTGCGCGCAGTAGCTCGTCTGGAAGCAGGCTTTCAGCAAGTTGAAGATGTGAGGAGAGTGAATTCACAGAAGGCTCCAGGACAG
>JACMIM010000363.1 GCA_014381165.1 Roseiflexaceae bacterium | reverse complement strand
GTCCTTCTGCAAATTCTTGCTCCAGACGACCTTCCCGCTGGCCGCGGCGAGGCAGAACAAATCGCCTTGGTGGCTCAGCGTGTAAACCTTTTCCCCGTCAACGGTCGGCGTGCCACCCGGCCCGCCTTCAAACTGCCGGGCATCGAGCGGCTGTGGATAGGTGTGTTTCCAGATCTCCGTTCCCTTCAACGCATCAAGGCACCAGACGACGTCGCTGTTGCCGCTGTTTCCCATCGTGTAAAGCCGCCCGCCTTTCACCGCCACGGATGACGCACCTGTGCCGGTACTGGTGGTATCAATGCTGCCCGCGCCCAATAGCTCGCCAGCTACCTCGTGCAGCCAGGCTGTGACTGTGGGGTGATTGCTGCCCGCCGGATAGCCGCGCTCGATCTCGAAGCGGTAATCGCCGCCAAGCGCCCGCGCCAGCGCCAGCGCCCGCTCGACTTCGGTTAGCAGCTGTTCGCGCACGCCTGGGTCGAAGCTGCGCAGCGTGCCGTGCAGAAACACCTCGCCGGGGATGACATTGGAGGTCGCGCCTGCATGCACTTGGCCCAGGCTAACCACTGCTGGTTTCATCGGGTCGATTCTGCGGGCGACAATCCCGTGCAGCGCCATCAGCACTGGGCCAAGCATCCAGATCGGGTCGCCCGCTTCGTGCGGGTAGGCACCATGGCCGCCGCTGGCGGTAATCCAGCCCTTGAAGCTATCGACAGCGGCACTGGAAAAGCCAGGGCGCAGCGTAATTTGGCCCAGCGGTTGGGTCGAATCGACGTGCAGCGCGATCACTGCGTCCACACCCTCCATCGCGCCGTCGCGAATCATCATGGGCGCGCCACTCATGGCCTCGCCGCCGGTGTCCTCCTCGGCGGGCTGGAACAGCAGCCGCACCGTGCCCTGCAACCCCTCGGCGGCCATGCGCTGCTTGAGCAGGTGGGCAGTGCCAAGCAGCATGGCCGTGTGTGCATCGTGGCCACAAGCATGCATCAGGCCGGCCTCGGTCGAGCTGTAGGCTGCGCCGGTGGCCTCGTGGATCGGCAGCGCGTCCATGTCGGCGCGGATGCCGATCGTCGGGCCAGCGCCATTGCGCAGCTCGCCGACCACGCCGGTCTTGCCGACGCCGCTGCGAATATCGAAGCCGCCAATCTCGCGCAACGTATCGGCCACCAGCGCGGCCGTGCGCACTTCGCGAAAGGCCAGTTCGGGGTGGTGGTGAATCTCGCGGCGCAAGCGGCACATCTCTGGCAGCAGCGCGGCAGCCTGATCGAGCATGGACATGAGGCATGACTCCTATATACTCTTAGGACTTACGCAGTTGCCGACTTCAGCCTGCGGCAGCATGGAACATCTATCTTTTTGTTTCGTTGTTTGGTGGTTTGCACCAAAAAACGAAAAAAATTTGTATTATTTACTTGGTCGCCGCAGGCGAAATGGAAACTCTTGGGCAACTGCGTAAGTCCTAAGTCTATAAAGACTAAGCTGAAACGTCAGCAGGGTCGAGTATAGCAAAAAACTGAAGGGGTAACAATGCGTCTTGATGTGCTGAATCTGCTGGTTGGCCTGGCGGCAACCCTGTTTATGACAGGAGTTATCTGGGTCATTCAGGTCGTCCACTACCCGCTGTTTGCGCAGGTGGGCAGCGCGCAGTTCGGCCTCTACCACACCGGCCATAACGCACGCATCACGCTGGTGGTGCTGCTGCCGATGCTAATCGAGGCGCTAACCGCACTTGTGCTGGTAGTGGCGCGGCCAACTGGGGTGCCGCTCTGGACCGCGCTGCTCGGCCTGGCCTTAGTCGGCGTGATCTGGGGATCGACATTCCTGCTCCAGGTGCCGTATCACAACCAGCTGGCCACGCTAGCTGGCGAGGAGTCGCGCGCCGCGATTGCTGGGCTGGTAGCAACCAACTGGCTGCGCACACTGGCCTGGACAGCCCGCAGTTTGCTCATGCTGGGCGTGGTGGCAACGCTGCTGTAGCTGCCGGGTGCGGCGAGCGCCCGTGACACACTCGGCTGTACGCCCAACAAGGTTGGCGATACGCAAATGCACCCCCTACCCAATGACGGATAGCGGGTGCATTTGTGAGACGATCTCGTTTTTAGTCTGTTGCGACGAGTGCGCCAACTGGAGCTATCGCCTGCTCCTCCTCCGACTTGATACGCGCGATTGCGTAGATCAAGAGTCCATAGGCGGGCTTCGCAACCACATCGGCGATCGAATAACCAACCTGACGACCAACCAAGGCCATTGCCGGGTCGATATTAAGCAGTGGCAGGAGGTATGCGATTGGGTATACGCCCCAGCTTGCGAGCAGCAGCAGGCGCAGGTTACGCAACAGCACACGCACCTCGGGCGACTCGCGGGCCATGACGACACCAAGATCGCGCCAAAGCACATAGACAATGTAGATGAATGGAATCGTGCTCAATGTGCCCCACAGCAGGCGTGTCCCCACATCCAGCGTGACCTCACCAGGATACCCTAGCACAATCATCAGCACAGCCGCCACGACCAAGCGAATAATCACGCCTTTGCGCCGCTCGCCGGTAATGCTGAGAACGGCGACAAGCTCGACCAGCAAAAGCGGAACGGTCAACAGCCAGTCAGCATAACGATATGCCTCGTTGAAAATCTCATTCGTCGGCGTATAGGTTCCACCGCTGTTGACGAAAGCCGCACTCCAGCTGGAAAACATGCGAACATAGTGGTAGGTGGCGATGCCGACGATAATCGCGGCAATCACCATCACACGTTGGTACTTGTAGGCAACCGTGTTGCGCGCAAGCAGAAAGAACACAAAGGCTGCGCCCATTGTTGCAATGGTGAACGACAGCGCGTTGTAGACTAGATCATACTGACCTAGGGTGAGCGTTGGCATGATACTGTTCCTGTCTAGATAAAACTCGCACAGCACGGACATCGTGCTACGCATGTGATCCCGGTCGCCGCGCATGGTGCTACGCTGGGTACAGTCCTTCTAGGGTGCGATTCACAATCACCGCAGCGGCATCGCCACACATGATTATTGCCATTGGGCACTGGCCTGCCGCCAGGCGGAACGGCTCTTCACAAGTAGCTGGCCTAACGAGGTGATAAGATTGTTACCGACATCACAAAGTATACTGCGCATCGGGCTGTTTGTCAATGGTTTGCCCAGGTTATATCCAGGTTCAGTCTCGGCGATATATCAAGCGCCGGGCGCACAAAAAGAAGATTCCAGAAAGAGCTTTACCTTTCTGGAATCTTCCGTGTGCTTTCGTTATGGTAACTCTAGGAGTTACACAGGTGCCCACGAGTTTTCATGTCGCCTGCGGCGGGCAAGAAATAATGAGTAATTGTTTCGTTGTTTGGTGCAAGCACCAAACAGCGAAACAAAAAAGCTAGCTTTTCCATGCTGCCGCACACCGAACATCAAGACTGCGCGGTTTTATCGAACACATAGCGTTCGGCGGTGGCCCAGTAGCGCGAAAAGCGTTTGAGGTCGATCGTGCCCTGATACGCGAGGAATGGTGCAACTGGCAGTACCTCGACGGTGTGGGTGTGGCGCAGTTCACGACTGAGCGCCGCAAAGCGCGGGCTGGGGCTTTGAGCGGTGGCGATCGTTGTTGCGCCCTGTTCGTCAGCGAAACGGCGAAGCTGAGTAGCCACATCGCCACGCCGAATAACCACCGGCAGCTCCAGCAAGCTCTCGTAGATAAACACGATCCGCTTGAGCGAAAGCCGCCACTCGGCCAGCAGCGCGTCATCCCACACCCAGATCGCCGGCGCGCCAGGGTGGGCAGCCAGCGCCGGGCCGTGCGGGTCGAGACAGTCGCCGTGAACCCAAACGATTGTATTTGCCATTGCCGTTTCTCTCATTACCACGAAGATAAGAAGACCACGAAGGACACGAAGGCCGGAATAACAGATTTCTTCTCTTCGTGTTCTTCGTGGTTTAATTTGCTCGTCGCGCCCTTCGTGGTACACGTTCGGTTGTGTTGCGCTGCTGCGCATTCGGAAACAGATCGGCCTCGATCGCCTCGTAGCTGCCTTCGAGATCGCAGTGGCCGTACAGCGGGCACTGGCGACAGTACACCCCATCGGTATACTTCTCCAGGTTCTCACGGTTGAAGAAGTAGGGCTTGTGGCTAAACGTACTGGCCACCCACTGCCAGGACAGGTTATTCGAGGCTGGATCGCCGTCGAGCAAGTGCTGGAGAAACCAGTGCGCCCCGGCCTGCCAGCGCACCCGCCGCCAATGCACAAGGTAAGCGGCCAGCCACATGCGGGCGTGGTTGTGCAGCCAGCCGTGCGTGCGCATGTCGTTGCTGAAGCTGTCGA
Organism: Roseiflexaceae bacterium; assembly: GCA_014381165.1. Lineage (GTDB taxonomy): Bacteria > Chloroflexota > Chloroflexia > Chloroflexales > Roseiflexaceae > JACMIM01. The sequence continues at coordinate 4,159 of JACMIM010000363.1, read as the reverse complement.
TGCAAACCATACCGGTCGTGCCGTCGCGGATATCGTCGGGCAGGTCGTTGGCGTATTGGCGAGCCTGGAAACCTGTTTTGTACGGCTCCTGATCCTTCCAGATGCCATCGCCCATCTGCGCATACAGCCGCTGCCAGTAGTCGCGCCAAGCCAGCTCCTGCACCAGTTTGGCGATCGATTCGATCTCGCGGGTCGCGCCGACCACGAGATCGCGCACCTCGGCCAGTGAAAGCACGCCATAACGCAGGTAGGGCGAAAGCTTGGTGACTGCGCCGGTCAGGAAGTTACGTGATTTACCATAGCGCTGTGGCTCGATCTGGCGCAGGCGTGCCTCGGCAGCCGCCCGCCCGCCGCGTGTCTCAGCCACGTTGTCGTCGGTTGCCGCCGCGTTGGGGAACTCAGCACGCAGGTAGGCAATCAGGTCGTCGCGGTCGGCGAACTCGCGCCGCATCGATTCTTGGTGTGTCATGGTGTTTTAGATTAACCACAAAGGCGCGAAGACTCGAGGAGGAGGACAATAAACAAAGACAACGCGATGCTATTTATGTGTTCTATCATTCGTGTCTTCGCGCCTTCGTGGTGAGATTTGGGGCTGCCTTTTTGCCTCGGCAGGCGTCGCTACAGTATTTTACCTCGTCCCAGTGGCGCTCCCACTTCTTGCGCCAGGCGAACGGCCGCTTGCACACAATACAGATCTTGGTCGGCAGGTTTTCTTTCTTCACGCCGCGCATAGCAAGCCTTTCTTTGTGACCTAACCTATACGCAGCCGATACACGATTGTATCTTTCGAGCGACACCTCGCGTGCTAGACTCTGCGCAATTCGCAGCATTATTATGAGGCCAAACTATGGTTGGGCAAGACGGCAAGCTATTCATCGGCCCGGTTATAATTGTCAGCATTGTTGTGCCGTTCGGCCTGATACTCATGAACTCGTCTTGGGGAGGATTTTCGCTGTTGGTCGGCATGTTTATGATTTACCGGGTGATTCGCCTGGCCCGCCTGACCAGCCTTGAGTCAAATCTCGACAGTGAGGATGCCCTGTATGCCAAAACAGATACTGGTGGCACGATTTATGTTCAGTTAATTGACGAAGAAGGCAACCTACTGCCGATAGAAGTAGCCCGCGCGAAACTCAACGCTGCTCGCCAACTGGCAGGGCCACGCGACGCCGTACTCGGCGTGCATCGCAAGGTGGGTTAAGATCAATTGCTTCAAATAGCGCACGCCAAACGACTACGCACGAAGATACGAAGCCTTTCGGTATGGCTTGCCGACCTTGGCACCTTCATGTCTTCGTGGTTATGTGAAAAATATTGTGGCTATGGCGCAGCGCATTTACCGCACAAATAAATACGCCGAAAGGCTAAAGCCGACCACGATCACAAATACGCGCACCAGCTTGGGGTCGAGCTTGCGGGCGATCGCCGCGCCGCCGTAGCCGCCCAGGATGGCTGCCACGATCATGAGCGCGGCGGGCAGCCAGGCCACCGCCCGCGCTACCACAAAGGCCACCACGGCAACGCCGTTGATCAGCGTGGCCAACAGCGTTTTCAGGCCGTTCATGCGGTGAATGTTGTCCATGCCCATGAGCGACAGCGCGGCCAACATGAGAATGCCGATGCCGCCGCCGAAGAAGCCACCATAGATCGAAATAATGCCTTGCAGCACCACCGAACGGATCGCGGCGGCGCGCGGCGATTCCCGACTGCGGTCGAGTTGGCGCACCAGCGCGGTGATGCGCGGGCTGAACGCGAACAGCAGCGTGGCCCCCAGCATCAGAAACGGCAGCAGCGTGGCGAATACATCCGAAGGCGTGATCAACAGCAGCAGCGCGCCGATCAGCCCGCCCGCCAGCGAAACTGGGCCAAGCAGACGCACTTCTGGCCGCAGGCCTTGCAGCTCCGCGCGGTAGGCCAGCACACCCGCCGCCGAGCCAGGCCACAGCGCGACCGCATTGGTCGCATTGGCAATCTTGGGATCGAGCCCGACAAATAGCAGCGCCGGAAAGCTAAAAAAACTGCCGCCGCCCGCTACCGAGTTCAGCGCGCCACCCACAAACGCGGCGACAAACAGCAACACACCTTCGAGAATAACCTGCATCTCCATGCGCGCTCCCAAGAATGCTGCGAGGAAAGCGCCATTATAGCTGAAGGCCTGTCGTCATTGGGGCCGCACAGCAAAGCGGCGCAATAGAGCGCTTGCTAGTCCTGCTCACATGCAGCCAATTCCTCAACCCCTGCTATTTGCAGGCCATCGAAGACTACCTGGAGATCAGGCAGTAAGACTGAGTAGATGTTCCCGCCGACTTGCAGCGTGGGTGGTAAATCTGGACGGTCGTAGGTTGCCGCCAAAATCCACACATCGGATCCAACAGGTCGCTTGTAAAGGCGAAAGATTGTGCCAATTCGGCAGATGCGCAGGTCTGAGTCACCCGAGGCACTAGGCACCGCCTCGTAGCTTGTTGCGCCATTCACCGTGGTTTTTGTTTCTACACCAATGCCGCTGGGCGTGTTGCCAGCGACAATATGGACATAGTTCTCGGTGCTGCCCACATCCGCGCCCTGGGGGTTGCGCGCACTCAGCCCGCCGAGGCTGACCAGCGAGGAAACAGGTTCGCTGGGGGCACTCGCCTTGCGTGTCTGTACCGAGGCAGTGGCTTTGAAGTTACCAGTCACATCACGATATACCAACCCCGCTTGTCCATTGCCCGCCCATCGCGCTGCTGTAAGCAGTGTGAGACGAATGGTTGTGCCTTCAACAGCAACATCGTAGAGTTCTGGCCGGAACACCGTCCACGTCTGGCCGTTGTAGACAACTGACTCTGCTGGGCCAGGCGGCCCTTGCGGTGCCAGAAAGCGATACGCAAGACCAATCCCAATCACCAGAATCACGAGGGTGGCAATCGCAGCAATACGTCTCCAGCGCATGACCCGTCCTTCCCTGATTCCTATCGCCTGTCATGAGCTTGAATGAGGCGCAGCAAGGAGCACCCGTAAGTGCCTACGCTCCTGCTCGGAAAGAGACACACGAAACGCATCATCGGCCGTATCCCCAGATCATTCAGCCCCAAGCCGAAAGTCTACGCCAGCAGCATAGACCTGCACTTGACCATGCTGGTAGAGCGTAATTGCACCCTGCCCGTAGCAACTCCAGCTGCGCTCATCGCCTGTGCCAGCGCTGATCATGCCGGTGCGTTCGTCGATGCCAACCAGCGTAACAGCTGGCAGCAGCGCGGAAAGCTTGTGCGCCCAGCCCTTGCCAAACGTATTATGGTGCGGCAACACACATGCGTTCGGCACAAGGCCCAGTCCAGCGACAACGCGCCCACTGCTCGGATCGTAGTACCATTCGCACAGCACCATCGCGCCCGCGCTGCTGCCGGCGATCAGCGCACCCACCGCGTGCGCGTCCAACGCGGCCCGCCAGCCCTCGCTCCCAGCGAGCGTCTGGCCGAGATAGCCGGTGAAGCCGCCCAGCAGGTAGATCAGGCGCGCGGCGCGCAGCGCGGCGGCGATCGCAACGTCATTCGCCGATGCAGTGTCGATCAGCGCAAGGGCTGCAATATCGCGCGCGCCAAGGCTGCGAAACCAACGCACGCCGTTTTGGCCAGCACGATCGTGGTTGTTGTCGGGTGCTGCTGCCGCCGGGATGATGCGAACGGGCGCATCTACGCCGCCAGCAAGCTCCAGCGCCGCACGGTCGACCTCGGCCATGCGCCCGCCAAACTCCGCGCCACCCGCCAGCATGATTGCACCGCTCATAGGGATTCCCTTTCTGCACCCTCACCCCAGCCCTCTGCCGGTGGGAGAGGGGGCAGGGGGTGAGGGAATCTTGGCGGTCTATTCACGGCAGAACAACCGCCTCGCCGTGCTGATAGACTGTTTTCTGGCCATCCACGCCGTACACAACCACGCTTTGACGCCCTGACACGCGCCACTCAGTACGATCGTGGATCAGCGCCGTGTCCTCGTCCACGCCGACAAGTGTGACGCCAGCGGGCGCAGTGGCGATAATCCGCTGGAATACGTCCGCGCCGACAAAGCCACTCATGCGGTCGAAGTGTGGTAGCACGGCCAGGCCTGGCACCACGCCCATGGCGGCGACCCAGCGCGGCGCACCACCCGCCACCACCTCGCGCAAGCGCAGGGTTGCGCCGCC
>JACMIM010000362.1 GCA_014381165.1 Roseiflexaceae bacterium | reverse complement strand
GGTCTACTTGAAGCGCATGCACAGCGGCAGCGCATGCAGCCCATGGCCTACCCCGCAGATCTATCCGAGCGCGAGGTCGAGGTGCTGCGGCTGATCGCCCTTGGCCTGACCGACGCACAGACCGCCGATCAGCTGGTGATCAGCCCGCGCACGGTCAACAGTCACCTGCGCACGATCTACAGCAAGATCGACGTGAACTCGCGCACGGCGGCAGCGCGCTTCGCCTACCAGCACGGCCTGGCCTGAAGTGATGTCGACATTTTGTACACACTCAACCGGTATCGTAGCGCTGTCGGCTTCGACACCAATATCAGAGTGAGAATAGGGCACAAGGGGAAGAACATGCGAACACGAATGATGCGCTGGCTGCTGAGGCTGACCGTGGGTCTCGTTGCCATCATCGCACTTACCGCCATTGCAGTCTATGGCATCAGCGAGCTGCGGCTGCGCAAGACATACCAAGTCGAAGTGGCTGAACTTTTCATCCCAACGGACGCCGCCAGCATCGAGCGTGGGCGAATCTTGGCTGGCCCAGCCGCACACTGCGCTGGCTGCCACATGCCGAATCTTGGCGGCCAGGTCATGGTCGATGATCTACCATTTTTGGTTGCTGCGCCGAACTTGACCAGCGGTGCAGGTGGCGTTGGGGCCACCTACAGCAACGGCGATCTGCTGCGCGCCATTCGCCATGGGGTGCGGCCCGATGGCAGCACCATCCAGCTGATGCCCGCGCAGAACTACAACCAACTAAGCGATCAGGATGTGGCGGCGATCATCGCCTACATTCGTAGCATGCCGCCGGTCGATAACCAGCCTGGCGAAACCGAGCTGCGCCCGCTGGGCCGCCTGCTGATGGTGCTTGGCCAATTTGGCCTGCCTGCCGAGAGTATCGATCATACGGTTACTTCGTCCGCCGCTGTGCCATTTGGGCGCACAGTAGCATATGGGCAGTACCTGGCGGTGATCGGCAACTGCGCCTCGTGCCATGGCGCGAATTATTCGGGCGCGCCGTTGATCATTCCTGGTGAGCCGCCTTCGGCAAACCTGACGCCCGGCGGCGGACTAAGTGATTGGAGCGAGGCCGATTTTGTCACGGCGATGCGCGCAGGCGTGCGACCGGACGGCAGCGCGATCGACCCGGCGATGCCCTGGGAGCTGACGGGACAGCTTTCCGACGACGAACTGGGCGCGCTCTATCTGTATTTCAAGACATTGCCCGCGCTGGAGTATAACAGCCCAGCTGAATAACACGGACAGAATCCATCAACAGTTCACAAAAGGAGTACTGACATGTCTGGTAAGCGCTTTCTGAGCATCTTCGCACTGGCCCTACTACTTGGCTCGCCCACCCGTCCGAATGACCAAAGCAACCCGCCAGGTTTTCCGCCACAGCCGCTCCGACCCGGCTTTGGCAAGCCAATCCACGACTGCCTCCATTCGCAGCCGGTCTGCTCGCCATTTCCCTCGCCACTGGAGGATGTCCAACAAGTACAGTGGAGTAGTTAAGGTTACGCCCCACCGCACAGTAGAAAAGCGGAGCGGGTTCCTGGCAGGGCATTGCCCCGCCTGGAACCCGCTCCGCTTCTATTTCCGAGCTACGGATGTTGGCCTACCAGCCCTGCGTGCGCTTGTAGGTGTTGTCCCAGCGCGAAAGCACCACTTTCTGGCGGGTGTAGAACTGCACGCCTTCCATGCCTTGCACGTGCAGGTCGCCAAAGAACGACTGGTTCCAGCCCGAGAACGGGAACAGCGCCATTGGTGCGGGCACGCCCACGTTCACGCCGATCATACCGCATTGAATCTCGCGCACGAACTGGCGGGCGTTTGCGCCACTGCTGGTGAAGATCGTCGCGCCGTTGCCATACGGCACGCGGTTGAGTAGCGCGATCGCTTCGTCCAGATTGTCGGGCCGCAGCATGGAAAGCACCGGCCCAAACACCTCGGTTGTGTAGAGCGACATCTCGGGCGTGACATCATCGATCAGGGTGGGTGCGACAAAGAAGCCGTGCGCGGGGGTGCCGCTGCGGCCATCACGAACTAGGGTGGCCCCCTCCTCGGCACCGCGTGCGATCATGCCTTGGATGCGGCGCTGCGAAGTGCCATCGATCACTGGCCCCATCTCGGCGCGCGGGTTGGCGCTGGTGTCGTCGACCGCGAGCTTGTCGATCGCGGCCACCAGCCGATCGCGCAATTCGTCGCCGATCGAGCCAACGCCCATCAGCAGTGAGCCGGCCATGCAGCGCTGGCCAGCGTTGCCATAGGCCGCGCCCATGATCGCGTTCAGGGTCGGCTCTGGCTCGGCGTTCGGCATGACCAGCAGCACATTCTTCGCGCCGCCTGCCGCCTGCACGCGCTTGCCATTGGCGCAGGCCAGCGTGTACACATGCCGCGCCACATTCGTCGAGCCAACAAAGCTGACCGAGGCAATGCCGGGATGGCTGCACAGTGCGTCGACTACCTCGCGCCCACCATGGACGATGTTAAACACGCCCTCAGGCAGGCCAGCTTCTAGCAGCAATTCACCCAGCCGCACTGGCGTTAGCGGCACCTTCTCGCTCGGCTTGAGAATAAAGACGTTGCCGCAGGCGATCGCTACAGGGAACATCCACATTGGCACCATGGCTGGGAAGTTAAATGGCGTGATGCCAGCGCAGACGCCCAGTGGCTCGCGGGTGGTCGCACCATCGATGAAGTTGGCCACCTGCGGCAGATTTTCGCCCTTGAGCAGCTGCGCGATCCCGCAGGCGAAATCGACCACCTCGATGCCGCGCCGCACATCGCCGCGCGATTCATCCAGCGTTTTGCCATTCTCGCGGGTGACGAGCGCCGCAAGCTCTTCGAAGTGGCTGTTCAGCAGCGCGCGGTAGCGAAACATCACCTCGGCGCGGCGCGGCGCGGGGGTACGCGCCCAATCAGCGAAGGCTTTGCTGGCCGCCTGCACTGCCCCGTCGACTTCGCGCATGCCGCACATGGGCGTCTGAGCAATCACCTCGCCAGTCGAGGGGTTGAAGACATCGTGGTACTGCTCGACCTGTGGGTGCGACCAGTTGCCGCTTAGGATCGGCACGGCGGTATCGGTGTCAATGGTCATTGGATAGCTCCTACGTATGTGTTAGGGCAACTATACTGGCAACGGCTCACTTGATCGGCGGGCGCTTCCAGGGCGAAGCTGCCGGTTGCAAGTCCAAGCCCGATCTAGCAAGCCGGTGGCGCTTGTCGTATTGTGCCGATCTAGCTTGGCAGATGCTTCGCCCCTACAGGGTGCCACGTTCCCCGTGTCCCCCGGTCACCGTGTTACCGTGTCACCTTTTCCCCCGGTCACCGTGTCACCGTGTCACCGTGTCATCGTTTGGCCCCGCCCTGGCCCCGGCGCGAGGTGGCGTCGACCAGGACGGCGGCCAGCAGCACTAGGCCGGTGATTACGAACTTCTCGCCGGCGGACAGATTCAGCAGCCCCATGCCATTCTCGATGCTGGCGATGATCAGTGCGCCCAGAAACGCGCTGCTGACCTTGCCGCGCCCGCCAAACAGGCTGGTGCCGCCGATCACGGCAGCGGCGATCGAGTTGATCAGCAAGTTGCCGCCGCCCGCAGCCGTATCAACCGAGCGTAGGCGCGAAGCCAGAATGATCCCACCGACGCCAGCCATAACGCTGGAAATCATGAATACCATCACGCGGATGCGCTCGACATTGATGCCCGCACGTCGCGCCGCCTCTTTGTTGCCGCCGATCGCATACACATAGCGGCCAAACTTAGTCCGGGTGGCCAGAACTGAAAAGGCCGCCAGCAGAATCAGCAGCAGCAGGCCAATAAATGGCACGCCGCGATCCAGATTGGCGAAGTAGACCGCGCCAAGGCTGAGCAGCGCGACCAGGGCAACCTGCACGATGGTGATTGCGGTCGAGCGGTTGGTCAGGCCGCGCTGGTTGCGGGCGCGCACGTTGGTGAACTGGCTGTAGGCGAATAGTGCGACCCCGCCGAGCGCCAGTGCCCAGCCTAGCGCGGGCGGCAGGTAGGCATTGGCGATGTTGAGCACCGTTTGATCTTGGATAATGACCGTGCCAGCGCCCTGCATCAAAATCAGCACCACACCATTCCAGGCCAGTAGCCCCGCCAGTGTCACCACAAACGATGGCACCTGAAAGCGTGTGATAATGCTACCATGCAGTGCGCCAACAGCGGCGGCGACAAGCAGCGCCACGACGACTGCCAGCGGCCAGGGCAGGCTAATTGGCTCGCGCAACAACAGCGCCATGCTCACGGCGGCCACCGCGCTGACATAGCCGATCGAGAGATCGATCTCGCCAAGCAGCAGCACATACACGACGCCGATAGCAATTGTCGTAATGCCAGCCATCTGTACAATCAGGTTAACGAAATTACGCGGGGTCAAAAAGTTCTGGTTCTGCACCTGAAAGACGATCACAATGAGAATCAGGCCAAGAATGATTGGCAACGAACCAAGCTCGCCGGAGCGCATGCGCTGCATGTACTGGGCGAAGCGCGACCCACTGGCGGGCGCGGTTGCTGGGGCTAGCCCGCTGCCGGGAGAGGACGGTGTTGTTTTCATTGTATTTCGACCTCGGCCATACCTGGGACATGCAGCATTTTTCCGGCGGTAATCGCGTGAACCACCTCTTGCGGGTTGGTTTGTTGGGCCATGAACTCATGCACGTTTTGGCCAAGCCGCAATACGGTGATACGATCGGCGACCTCGAAGATATCGTGCAGGTTGTGCGAGATCAGCACCACGGCCAGGCCCTTATCGGCCAGCCGACGCACCAGATCGAGCACTTGACGGGTTTGCGCCACGCCCAGCGCTGCTGTCGGCTCGTCGAGGATGACCAGGCGCGAGTTGCGCATGACCGCTTTGGCGACCGCCACAGCCTGGCGCTGGCCGCCGGATAGGCCGGAAATCTCCTGGCGCACCGAGCGCAGCGTAGTCACCGAAAGCGATTGCAATGTCTCGATGCAGGTGCGCTCCATGCTGTCTTCGTCGAGCATGCCCATGGCCTGGGTGCGTTCATGTCCCAGAAACATGTTCGCCACCACGTCGAGGTTGTCGGCCAGCGCCAGATCCTGGTAGACCACCTCGATGCCGAGCGCGGCGCTGTCGCGTGGGCTGTTGATTGTCACTGGCTTGGCGTCGAAAAAGATTTGGCCTTCGTTATAGGTGTGAATGCCAGCGATGCCTTTAATCAGGGTCGACTTGCCCGCGCCATTGTCGCCGACAAGCGCCATCACCTCGCCCAGGCGGGCGGTGAAGTCAACTTTGGTCAGCGCCTCGACCGCGCCGAATCGTTTGGAAACACCGCGAAGCTCTAAAAGAGGGGTGGCTTCTCCCACAGTTCGGCTCCTTCATATGGAGAAAACCAATTTGCCACGAAGGCACGAAGACTCGAAGCAGAAATATCCTCATTTCCGATCTTCGAGCCTTCGTGTCTTCGTGGCACAAGCTGCTAGCGCGTGGCTGGGCAGAACTGCGCGTAGGTGTCGACGCAGACCTCATCCCAAGTGCGGAAGCCGTCGGCGATCACGGTCTCGGCGATGTTATCCTTTGTGACCGAAACCGGTGTCAGCAGCACCGATGGCACATCGGTCGTACCGTTGTTGGTCACGCCGGTGGCTTGGCTGGCAACGTCTTCGCCATTGAGCAGGGCAATCGCCAGCGCGGCTGCGGCCTCGGCCTCGGCCTTGATCGCTTTGTAGACGGTCATGCTCTGCTCGCCAGCCAGAATGCGCTGGATGCCGGCAGTGGTTGCGTCCTGCCC
>JACMIM010000361.1 GCA_014381165.1 Roseiflexaceae bacterium | reverse complement strand
GTGGTCCATGGCGGGCTTCCGGGCGAGTGACGAGAAAAGGGAGGTCGAAGGCTAGGGCTGCGCGAGGTCGAAGCGGTAGCCGACGCCGCGCACGGTCTGGATGTAAAGCGGCTTGCCAGGGTCGGTTTCAACCTTCTCGCGCAGCCAGCGAATATGCACATCAACCGTGCGGCTGTCGCCCAGGAAATCGTAGCCCCAGACCCGCTCAAGCAGCACATCGCGCGAAAGTGCCATACCGCGATTGCGTACCAGGCAGGTCAGCAAGTCGAACTCCTTCTGCGAGAGGCTGAGTTCGCCGCCGCCACGCCAAACCCGGCGCGAACCAGTGTCGATCTTCAGTCCACCTGCGTCAAGCACCTCGCGGTTGTTTGTAGGGCTGCGGTCGGTGCGGCGCATAATCGCCCGCACACGCGCCAGCAGTTCACCAAGGCTAAACGGCTTGCCAACATAGTCATCGGCTCCCAGCTCCAGGCCAGCGATGCGGTCGACTTCATCCTGACGTGCGGTAAGCATGATGATCGGCACATCGCTTTCTTTACGCAGAATGCGGCAGACCGATAAACCGTCGAGCCGGGGCAGCATGATATCCAGGATGACCATGTCGGGCTGCTCACGGCGCGCGATCTCCAGGCCGGTCACACCATCGACGGCGGGCAGCACCACATAGCCTTCACGCTCAAGATTGTAGCGCAGCGCTTCCGACAGCGTCGGATCATCTTCGACAAGTAAAATCGTTGGCATAACTCTCGAATTCAGAATTCGGAACCCTGAATCAATGTCCTACTCTTCTGGCAACGCCCGCCCTACGCCATCGCTGGCCGAGCAGACATAGATAGTGGTTTCAAGCCCAGTTTGCGCGCGGTAGGCCTGGGCGACCGTCTGTTGAAACGTGGCCACGGCATCGGCGCTGACCAAGCTGACGGTGCAGCCGCCAAAGCCGCCGCCGGTCATACGCGATCCATAACAGCCAGCCACACCGCGAGCTAGTTCAACCAGCGTATCGATCGCTGGCACACTAATCTCGTAATCATCGCGCATGCTGCGGTGCGATTCGTTCATGAGTTCGCCAAAACGTATATAGTCGCTTCGCTCAAGCGCCGCCACGCTTTCCAGCACCCGCGCGTTCTCGGTGACAACGTGGCGGGCGCGCTTGAGCACGACGGGCGGGAGCAGGCTGCCGAATCGATCGAGATCGGCGATTGTCACATCGCGGAGGGCGGAAATTCTTGGCAACTGCCGCTTGAGCATGCGCACGGCCTCTTCACACTCGGCGCGGCGCTGATTATAGCCCGAGGTGCCGTGTTCGTGGCGCACGCTGCTGTCACAAATCACAATTTTCGCGTCCTGCGGCAGTGGCACCGGGCGGGCGTGCAGCTCACGGCAGTCGATCAGCAGCGCGTGGTCTTTGCGGCCAAGCGCCGAGATGAACTGATCCATGATCCCGCACTGCACGCCGACAAAATTATTCTCGGCCCCCTGAGCTAGCAGCGCCAGCTCCTCGCCAAGCAGGTTGAGCTTGTTGAGAACTTGGAAGGCATAGCCAACTGCCACCTCCAGCGCCGCCGAGGACGACAGGCCAGCGCCGCGCGGGACATCGCTCGTGATCAACAGGTTGACGCCGGCCAACTGATGGCCTGCTACTAACAGGCTGTTGACCACACCACGAATATAGTTGGCCCAAGGCCGCTCCTCGCTGCGCTGCACAGTATCAAGCTCAAATTCGTCGACCTCGCCAATGTCGATCGCCGCAACTCGGACGCGGCGATCGTCGCGTGGGCGAGCAGCAACATAAGTGGCCCGATCGATCGCCACCGGAAAGACGAATCCATCATTATAATCGGTATGCTCACCAATCAGATTCACCCGGCCTGGCGCGCGCACAATTAGGCGCGGGTGGTCGGCGTAGTGCTCTGAGAATTGGCGTCGAATTGTGACGACATCGAGCATCGGACGCTCCTCGGGAAGTAGCATGCTGAAGCCCGCTACTGATATGCAAAACGCGCTGAAGCGCGTTGAAGGCATTGTGAACGCGATCGAGCGCGTTTTAATCATGACGTTATCCTGAAACTCGCCGGGCAATTATAGCATAGCCGTATGGTACACTTGGCGATATGAACGCACGACACTATAGCTTGATCGCCGCTGCAAGCTTGTGTCTGCTGCTGCTACTTGGCCCGGCTGGGCGACTGGCCACCGTCAGCATGGTGCTGCTGTTCGCACCGGGGTACCTCGCCGCGCGCCTGCTGCCCGGCCCCGAACTGGCAACACCCTTCGCGCGCCCCGCGATCTGGCTTGGCCTCAGCATCAGCCTGATCGCGCTGCTCTACCAGTGGGCGACCACACTCGGCCTGGCGCTCTCGCAGCCAGCGCTGACGGCGCTAGCGGTGCTGTGCGGGGGAGCGGCGCTTGCCGATTGGGGGGGCGCGCG
>JACMIM010000360.1 GCA_014381165.1 Roseiflexaceae bacterium | reverse complement strand
GTGATGACCACTGATATGACGCTATTTGGCTTTGGCCTGCGCTGGATGGTCACATTTCTTGGCTTTCCTCTGGGCGGCGCGGCAGCTTACGCTCTGGTGCGGTCAGTCGACACGCCGTTGCGTGGGCTGCTGGGCGGGCTGATCGCCGGGGCAATCCTTGGGCTCGCGCAGTGGCTGGTTTTGCGCCTGCGCCTGCCGGTGAGCGTGTGGTGGATAGCTGTCACTGCCGCAGGCCTGGCGGCTGGCCTTGCGCTGGCGGTTCAAAGTGTTGGCGTGGCGCTGGATGTGCCGAGCATTGCCCTGCGCGCGCTGATCGCTGGGCTGTGTGTTGGGGTGGCGCAGTGGCTGGTGCTGCGCCAGCATGTGGATGCGGCGGCGTGGTGGGTTGCTATTGTGGCGATCAGCTGGATGGTTGGCTGGCTAGTCACCTGGGCCGCTCGCGTCGATCTCTCGTTTGGCTGGGCAGTGTTTGGGGCCACCGGCGCATTGAGTTTCGCGCTGCTGACTGCATTGGCCTGGGCGCTGCTGCTGCCAAAGCCATAAATGCGTTATGGTATAATGCCTGCCAATCCTGGGAAATTGGAGATCGCTCAATGGCCACGCTGGCGATTGTGATTGTCAATTACAACACGCGCGATCTGCTGCGCGATTGCCTGCGCTCGATCTATGCCCAACCCACGTGGGCCGCGCTCGATGTGTATGTGGTCGATAACGCCTCGATCGATGGCAGCGTGGCCATGCTTGGCGCGGAATTTCCGGCAGTGCATGCGATCGCAAGCCCTAAGAATGGCGGCTATGCGTATGCGAATAATCTAGCACTACGCCAGCTTTTAGGCCAGGGATCAGGGGGATCAGGGGTTGGAACTACGCTAAACTCTGATGGTTTGGTTCCTCAGTCTCCAGCCTCTAGCCTCCAGCCCCCTTCCTACATCATGCTGCTCAATAGCGATACACTGGTTCCCGAGGGCGCGCTGAATGGGCTGGTCGCATATCTTGAGGCGCACCCGGCGGTGGGCGCGTGCGGGCCACGGCTGCTGCTGGCGAATGGCAGGCTGGATCTGGCCTGCCGGCGCTCGTTCCCCTCGCCATCAGCGTTCGTCTACCACGCGATTGGCCTTTCGAAGCTCTTTCCCAAGAGCAAGCGCTTTGGTGCCTACAACCTGACGTATCTAGACGAGCGGCAGGAGGCCGAGGTGGATGCTGTCGTCGGGGCCTGCATGCTGGTGCGTGGCCCGGTGGTGCGCGAGGCCGGCCTGCTCGACGAGGCGTTTTTCATGTATGGCGAGGACCTTGACTGGTGTTACCGGATCAAGGAGTATGGCTGGAAGATCATGTATGTGCCGTCGGTGGTCGTTCACCACTACAAGCGCGCCTCCAGCAGCCAGCGCCCGATTCGCTCCATCCGCGCGTTCTACCACGCAATGCGCGTGTTCCACCGCAAGCACTACGCCGCCCGCACGCCTGCGCCGCTGAATGCGCTGATCGAAACCGGCATCACATTGAAGGAGGCGTGGAGCCTTGGCAGTAATCTCCTCCGCCCCGCCGCAGCCCGCCGGGTTGGCTAGCCGTGCGCGCGCCCCTGCTTGGGCGACGCGCCTGCTGCTGCTGATCGTGCTGATGCTGTGCGATACGCTCGCCGTGAATACCGCGCTGTTTGGCACCTACCTGTGGCGCGTGGCGGCGGGCGATCTCAGCGCCTACACGCCGCCGAGCGATCCGCTGCTGGTGCCACAGCTGGTGGTGCTGGTCAATGGCGTGTTCCTCGTGACATTTCTGGGCAGCGGCCTGTACACACTGCGGCGCGGCATCTCGCGTATCGATGAGCTGTTCAAGGTCGTGGTGGCGATCTCGCTAGCCATGTTTGGCGTGGTCATTGGCAACTACCTGCTGCCAAGCGAGCTGCCGGTCACGCCACAGGTGCTGGTCATGTGCTGGGCCGTGGCGGCGGTCGCCACCTGCACATTGCGCTTGTTCTACCGCACCAGCCTGTACGCGCTGCGTCGGCGCGGCTTCGACGCCCGGCGGGTGATTATTGTTGGCGCGCGCGAACCCGGCCAGGTGATTGCGGAGACCATCCACCGCGCCCCCGAGCTGGGCTACTATATTCAGGGGTTTATCTCCGACACCACGCCAGTCGGCACAATGGTGCAGGGCGTGCCAGTGCTGGGCAGCAGCGCCTCGCTGGGCCGGGTGATACGCGCCGCCCACGCCGACGAAGTGATTATCGCGCTGTCGGGCCGCTCCTCGGCTGAGGTGATGGAGATTGTGGCCCTGGCCGAGGACGAGGCGGTCGAGATCAAAATCTACCCCGATGCCTTTCAGCTGATCATCAACCCCGAGGTTACGGTTGGCGACTTGAGCGGGCTGCCGTTGCTGCCGGTCAAGAACGTGGCGCTGGACAGCCCGTTCAACCGAGCGCTCAAGCGCATGCTCGATGTGGTCTTCTCCTGCTTGGTGTTGATCATTTCCTCGCCATTTATGCTGCTGATCGCTGGCCTGGTACGCCTGGAATCGCCAGGGCCAGTCTTTTTTGTTCAGGAGCGGGTGGGGCTTGACGGCAAACATTTCCCGACGATTAAATTCCGCACCATGCGCGCCGACGCGCCAGATCTGAGCAGCTGGACGATCGAGAACGACCCGCGTGTAACCACGGTCGGCGCGTTGCTGCGGCGCTATTCGCTGGATGAGCTGCCGCAGTTCATCAATGTGCTGCGCGGCGAGATGAGCGTGGTCGGGCCGCGCCCCGAGCAACAGAAGTGGGTCGAGCAGTTCAGCCGCAACATCCCGCGCTATGTGCGCCGCCATCGCCAAAAGGCTGGTATCACTGGCTGGGCGCAGGTGAATGGGCTGCGCGGCGATACCAGCATCGAGGAACGCACCCGCTACGATCTGTACTATGTCGAGAACTGGTCGCTGCTGTTCGACATCAAGATTATTCTCAAGACGGCTGTGGGCGTGCTGACCGGCAAGGTGAGCGGATATTGAAGTGAAAGTCGACTACTTTTGTTTCAGTTTATGACGCATTGCGCCATAAACTGAAACAAGCGTAGGACTTACGCAGTTGCCCAAGCGCTTTCGTCTCGCCTGCGGCGGGCAGGGAAGTAACGCATACTTGTTTCGTTTTTGGTGCTTTGCACCAAAAAACGAAAAAAAAAGATAGATGTTCCATGCTGCCGCAGGCTGAAGTCGCCAACTGCGTAAGTCCTAGAGAAATTATTTTCACGTAGCCTGCGCGCTGCAAGCGAAAGCCGCCTATCAGATGAACCGCGCTGTGATGCTCCGCGCACAGTCTTTTAATGGCTGTGGCGGCCCCTCGAACAATACCTCGCCGCCGGCTCTGCCACCCTCTGGCCCGATATCGATAATCCAATCGGCTTGGCGGATGACATCGAGATGATGCTCGATGACGATGACGGTGTTCTTGGCATCCACCAGCCGATCGATGATGCCCATGAGCAGGCTGATATCGGAAAGGTGCAACCCGGTGGTTGGCTCGTCCATGACATAGACGCTGCCCGCTTTGTGGAGTTCAGTGGCGAGCTTCAGGCGCTGCCCTTCGCCGCCTGAAATGGTACTGAGCGGCTGGCCCAGCTTGAGATAGCCCAGCCCTACATCGTTGATCGCCTGCACAACGGCTTTGACTTTTTTCTCAGCGAAGAAAGCGAGCGCTTCCTCGGCGGTCATATCCAGCACATCGCTGATGCTCGCCCCGCGTAGGCGGTAGGCCAGCACTTCGGCCTTGAAGCGCTTACCTTCGCAGATCTCGCAGGTCGAGGTGATGCCCTCCATGAACGCTAGATCGGTGTAGACGACGCCCAAACCGTTGCAGTTGGGGCAGCTGCCCACTGAATTGAAACTGAACAGCGAGGCGCTCACACCATTGGCCTTGGCAAACGCCAGCCGGATGTCGTCCATGATCCCGGTGTAGGTGGCCGGTGCCGAGCGGCTATTCGCCGTCACGCGCGATTGATCGATTACTAGCGCGTCCGGGTGCTGCTGGAGGAACACCTCGTT
>JACMIM010000037.1 GCA_014381165.1 Roseiflexaceae bacterium | reverse complement strand
GTGTTCTTCGTGGTTACTCGTTCGCCTTCTTCTGTGTTCTTCGTGGTTACTCGTTCGCCTTCTTCTGTGTTCTTCATGGTTACTTGCTCGATCAGCTCCGCCAGCTGCGCCCGCCGCCAGGAGAGCGGCTGCGTGCGCACATCCTGGCCCCCCAGTTCCAGCAAATCGTAGGCTAGCAAGATGACTGGCACTTCCTGCAAAATCTTCTTGGTTAAGGTCTTGCGGCCAATCCGCTGCTGAAGCTGCGCGAATGGCAGCACGCGCTCGTCCTGCCAAGGCAGAATCTCGCCATCGACGATCGTGCCATCGGGCAGCAGGTCGCCCAGGGCGGCCAACTCGGGGAAACGCTCGGTGATCAGCTCCTCGCCACGCGACCATAGAAAGCTCTGGCCGGCTCGCCGCACCAACTGGGCACGGATGCCGTCCCACTTCCACTCGGCCTGCCAGAGCGCAATCTCGCCCAGCGTGGCCTGCGGATCGCCCTCTAGTGGCGAGGCCAGGAAAAATGGATAGGGCCGGCTAGCATCGGCGTCGCCGGTGTCGGCGGCCAGCAGCCCACTGTAGAACGCCGCCGTCGGTTGCCATTCGCCCATCAGCCGGTGGGCCACCACATTCTGCTCGATCCCGCTCAACTTGGCCAGTGCCCGCGTCACCAGCAGCTGCGAGACGCCCACCCGCAAGCCGCCGGTGATCAGCTTGTTCCAGATAAAGCGCTCACGGGTATCCAGCTCGGCCCAGGCCTGGAGCAGCCCCGCGCGTTGGGTCGCCTCGTCGGCGTTGCGCAATGGCATGAGCCGCTCCTCGACCCAAGTGGCAAGCGGCAGCTCAGTCCGCTCATGTGTACCACGAAGATCACGAATAGTTGTTGCCGAAAATGCTTGTGCATCTTCTGTGTCCTTCGTGTCCTTCGTATTCTTCGTGGTGAAATCCGGCAGCAGTAGCGCAATCGTTTCGGCGAAATCGCCCACGGCGTCATACGATTCGCCGAACAGCCACTCGGGCAGGCCAGTCGCTTCCAGCGTAAAGACGCGCAGGCGCGGCGTGCCGATCACCTGGCGAATCTTGCGCCCGCTCAGAAAGAACAGCGCCCAGGCTGCGTCGGTGGGCGGGGCGGCAGCGAAGTAGCGCGCCATCGCGTCGACCTTCTCACTCGTCCTGGTTGTCTCGTCAAGCTCGGCATAGAGCTGCGCGAAAGCCTGCATTGGTGTTTCTCGCTTGGTGGAAACTATACGCAGGCGGGCTGAAGCCCGTTGCTGGTATTCAAATTGCGCTGACGCGCGTTGAAATATTCAACGCGCATCACTACGTTTTGGATGCCAGCCGCCCAGTCCCACGGCGGCCTCCAAAAACCAAATAGCCCGTCGCTTCAGCGCCGGGGCGATTAGCTACGGGTCGCACGCGCCTATATGTGCTGCTACAATGAATACTCGCCGGAAGCTGTCTATAAAGAAAGTGTAAACCATTGTGACTATGGATAATCGCCCGATGCGCGACAAGCGCGTGCTGATCACTGGTGCAACGAACGGGATTGGGCGGGCTGCCGCTACGGGGTTGGCGGCGCTCGGTGCATCGCTGTGCATTGTGGGGCGCGACGCCACCAAAACCGAGCAGGTGGCCGCGCAGCTGCGCACGCAACACACCACCGATGTGGAGGTTCTGCTGGCCGATCTTTCGTCGCAGGCGGCGGTACACCAGCTTGCCGATCAGGTGCTAGAGCGCTACGAGCGGCTGGACGTGCTGGTGAACAACGCCGGTGGATTCTTTGAAACACGCCGCACAACTGTCGATGGGTTTGAATACACCTTCGCGCTCAATCACCTGGGCTATGTCACACTCACAGCACGCTTGCTCGATCTGCTGCGGGCAAGCACGCCCGCGCGGATTATCAATGTATCGAGCGAGGCGCAGGCTACCGGTCGGATTCAGTTCGACGATCTCCAATTCAGCCGGCGCTATAGCGGCTTCGCTGCCTACTCGCAGTCGAAGCTTGCCAATGTGATGTTCACCTACGCGCTGGCACGCCGTTTAGTAGGCAGTGGTGTGACGGTCAATGCGCTTCACCCAGGTGTGGTTCGCAGCGGCTTTGGCAGCGAATCGCGCAACCCCTTGTTTAGGTTGGCCTTTCAGGCCATCAAACAATTCGGTATCAGCCCTGAGCAGGGTGCAGACACGGTGATCTATTTGGCTAGCAATCCTGATATCGCAACGGCGAGCGGGCAGTATTTCGTGCGGCGCACACCCAAGCGCAGCAGTGCGCTATCGTATGACCAGGCTGCGCAGGAACGTCTCTGGGCGCTCAGTGAATCGCTCACGGGGCGGGCAGCAGCAAATAAAAGCGAGAGCAGATAATTCAGCGGGCAGGATCTTGAACGCTATTGCTTTTGGGGCGCGCAAACAGTGCGAAGAGGAGCAGACCCCAGGCGATGATGTTGAAGGGGATCGCGATCAGGTTCGATGCGGCAAATAGCCCGCCAAGCTGCTGCGCCGTTACCCCGCCCCTGAGCATACTGAGTTGGCCGAAGACGCTGACACTTAGCTGAATGAGCGCTATGACCAGCATCAGTGCAAAGGCGCTGCCCGCCAGCAGTGCGGTTTGCTTCTGCTTGCGGTAGTTGACGGCGGCAATGCCAATGCCAATGATCCAGATGATGTAAAACGGCAAATGCGGCCACACCATGCTGCCAATGAAAAGAAGTTCGTCGCCACCCATACGTTGTTCCTCCTGGTTCTTACTTTTAGGACTTACGCAGTTGGCGGCTTTTGCCTGCGGCAGCAGGGAAAAACTATCTTTTTTGTTTCGCTTTTTGGTGCTTTGCACCAAAAAGCGAAACAATTATTGATTACTTCCTTGCTCGCCGCAGGCGAAATAGGCTCTTGAGCAACTGCGTAACTCCTAGCTTTGTTGGGGCAGCTGGCCCTCTTCTAGCACGTCCTGCTCGTCGGCTGCGCTGCTGGTTTCGGCGTCGCCCTCGAAGCGCGTCGGCACGGCGTGGGCATCGTAGCCACGTTCATTCAGCCAGCGCGCGACCACAGCGGTGTAGCCATGCGTCACCCAGATACGCTCGGCCCCGGTTGCCTCGATCGCCGCAGTCAGGCTAGGCCAATCGACGTGATCCGACAACACGAAACCACGGTCGACCGCACGACGGCGGCGCGCACCACGAATCCGCATCCAGCCTGAAGCAAAAGCGGCCGAGTACGCACCGAACTTGCGCGTCCAGGTGCTGCCGTGGGCCGAGGGCGGCGCAACGATCAGGGCCTGGCTCCAGTCGAAGCCGCGCCCGATCTCGCCGACATAGCGGGTGGGCGGCAGCACCACCCCGGTCGCGCGGTAGTCGTGGTTGAGCCGCTCGACCGCACCGTGAGTAAAAATTGGCCCGATCGCCGGGTCGATGCCGGCCAACAGGCGCTGAGCCTTGCCAAGCGAGTAGCCGAGCAGCAGGCTCGCGCGGCCCTGCTGCTGGTTGCGTCGCCACCAGGCGTTGATCTCGGCAAACACCTCGGCCTGCGGCGTCCAGCGGTAGATTGGCAGGCCAAAGGTTGCCTCGGTGATAAATGTGTGGCAGCGCACCGGCTCGAAGGGCGTACAGGTGGTGTCCACGCCAACCTATAATCGCCTGAGGCCACCCAGACTTCACCACGATACGCCACCCGCACCTGTGCCGAGCCGAGGATGTGCCCAGCGGGGTGCAGCGAAACATCGACGCCGTTGAT
>JACMIM010000359.1 GCA_014381165.1 Roseiflexaceae bacterium | reverse complement strand
TCCGTTTCTATGAGAAGCACGGTTTTCGTCTGGTGGAGGAAGACGAGAAGAATCGCCTGCTAAAGAAATTCTGGGCGATCCCGGATCGGCAAGTTGAGACGTCAGTGGTTTTAGTAGATCAAAGATATCAGCGATCGGCGTTGCACAAAAAGTCATTATAACCGGGGTTCTACCCCTCTCCCGATGGGAGAGGGGCAAGGGGTGAGGGAATCGAAGCCTATGCCCAAACCTCGACGCCAAACGGCCACCAGCAACACCTACCGCTTTTTCATCAGTGCCGAAGCCGTGCGCGGCGACGCTGTGCTGGTCGAGGACGCTGCGCTAGCGCATCAACTGGCCACCGTACTGCGGCTGGGCGTGGGCGATACGGTCGTGCTGCTCGACAACCTCGGCTGGCAGTACACGGTCACACTCACCCAGCTGACGCGCAGCCAGGTCGGCGGCATCATTCAGGACAAGCAGTTGGCCGCCGGCGAGCCACGCAGCCAGATCACGCTGTTTCTCGCGCTCATGCGGCACGAGAAGTTCGAGTGGGTGTTGCAAAAGGGCACAGAGCTTGGCATCTGCGCGTTTGTCCCGCTGATCACCGAGCGCAGCATGGCCGATGCCAGCGACATGACCGAGCGCAAGACCGACCGCTGGAATAAGATCATCCGCGAGGCTGCCGAGCAGTCGCGGCGCGGCAAGCTGCCCCAACTAGGCGCAGCGCTGCCCTTTGCACAGGGCTGCGCGCAGGC
Organism: Roseiflexaceae bacterium; assembly: GCA_014381165.1. Taxonomy (GTDB): domain Bacteria; phylum Chloroflexota; class Chloroflexia; order Chloroflexales; family Roseiflexaceae; genus JACMIM01. Next base: position 1,699 of record JACMIM010000359.1, on the reverse strand, counting down.
CGCCCAGCACGGGACTGCCCTGTTATTGTGGGAAGGCGCGGGTGCGCAGCCGCTTCGTCAGGCGCTTGCCCGCGCCAAGCAGCACGGCGGCGCGTCTACCGCTTACTCGGTCGCCTTCTTGACTGGCCCTGAGGGCGGATTCGCCGATCACGAACTCGAAACGGCCCGCAGCCATGGTATCATTCCAGTAACACTCGGCCCACGCACACTCCGCGCCGAAACCGCACCACTCGCCGCCACCGCCGCCATGTTGTATGAAATGGGCGATCTTGAGTAGGCCACACAGCAAACCAGGAGCATTTCGATGTCGCGATTCATGCCGTTTCTCCGCACACACGCCCTGATTGGCCTGATCATGATGGCGATTGGCTTTGCTGGTGGGTGGCTTTCCGCCAAGCTGTTGCCGGTTGGCGGCAATGTCATGGCGCTGCTTGGCCCTGGTATGGCGGCAAATGAGGTGACACCAAGCGAATTGCGCGACGATTTTGGCATTTTTTGGGAAGCATGGAATCTGGTCGAAAATGAGTTCTACCAGCGCGGCTCAGTCGATCGCACCAAGATGATCCAGGGCGCAATCAAGGGCATGCTGGCCTCGCTCGACGATCCCTACACCGTGTACCAGGAACCCGACCTGACCGCACTTACCAACGAGTACATGCGCGGCACCCAGGAGGGTATTGGCATCTACATGCGCTTTAACGAGGAGCGCGCCTTTGTCGATCGGCCAATCAAGAACTCACCCGCACTGAAGGCCGGCCTGGCTCAGGATGACGAGATTGTAGCAGTCGATGGCACACCCATACGCGAGCTGATCGCGGGGCTAGACGTTCACAAGGCCAATGTCGAGGTGGCCTCACGGATTCGTGGCCCCAAGGGCAGCCAGGTTGTGCTGACCATCCGCCGCGGCGAGGCCAGCCCATTCGATGTCGCGATCATGCGCGACGAGATTATCATCAGCAGTGTCAGTGGCCAACTGCTCGATAACCAGCTAGCCTACATCAAGATCACGGATTTCAAGAGCAGCACCACCGAGGATTTTGACACAACCATGCGCGAGCTACTGCCCGCCAACCCGCGCGGCATCGTGCTGGATCTGCGCAATAATCCGGGTGGCTTTCTGACAAATGCGCAGGAAGTGTTAGGCCGATTCTACGATGGTGTCGCGCTGTATGAAGATATTCGCGGCGAGCGCTTGGAAGAAATGCGCACCATCCGGGGCGGCAGCGATGTCACCAGCCACGAACTGCCGATAATCGTCCTGGTAAACGAAGGTTCAGCCAGCGCCAGCGAGATTGTGGCCGGCGCACTGCGCGACGAACGCTCCGCTACGTTTCTGCTTGGTGAGAAGACCTATGGCAAAGGCTCGGTGCAAAACATCCACAAGTTGAGCGACGATGGCAGCGCACGCATCACCTTCGCCCACTGGATCACCCCCGACAAAACCGAGATCGATAAAATCGGCATCACGCCGCAGTACGTCGTGCCCTACACCGAGGACGCAGCCAGCACCGTGCCCTGCGTCGCCGACCGCCGCCCCGCCGAAGGCCAAACCACCTGCGCCGATAGCCAGCTCGCCTGGGCACTGCGCATGCTTTCGACTGGCGAAACGCCGCCACAAGCCGCCGCCGCCAAATAACGCAACGCCACCCCTGTTCGGCCCCCTTTCGGCCCGTGTACGGGCGGCTCGCGCGCCGCCCCG
>JACMIM010000358.1 GCA_014381165.1 Roseiflexaceae bacterium | reverse complement strand
CAGCTGGCAACGCGCGTTGCTTGCGGCGCTCGCGCTGGCTGGCGCTGTGGCGATCGTGGCGGTGCGCGGGCGGGTGGAACTGCCGCCGCTGATCTGGCAGGCGCTGTTGGCGGCCTATCTGGTTGCCGTCGCCTGGCTGCTGCGTACTGGCTGGTGGACGCGAGCGCGGCCTATGCTGGCGGTTACGGTCATGTTTGGCGTTTGGCGGGTGGGAATGTGGCTGATCGCCAGCTTTGGGCTGTGGTTCAGCGGCGCAATCAACACGCTTGGTACGCTGCTCAGCCGCGATGGCAATCTGTATGAGCGCGAGCAGCTCGCCTGGAACACGGTTGTGCAGAGTTGGGCGCAATGGGACAGTGAGCACTACACAGTCATCGCCAGCAGCGGCTACACCTTTCTCGGCGTGCGCTGGCCGAACATCGCGTTCTTTCCGCTCTATCCGCTGCTGCTCAAGCCGCTGGTGATATTTGGCGTCAGCGCCAGTCTGGCTGGTGTGATTGTGGCGAATGCGGCACTGCTCGCCGCGCTGCTGCTGCTGTACGATCTGGCGGCGGGCGATTTCGGGCGGCGCACCGCGCTGTGGAGCGTGCTGTTTGTGCTGGCCATGCCAACCTCGTTCTTTTTTGGCGCGGTCTACACCGAATCGCTGGCGCTGCTGCTGCTCATCGGCGTGCTGTGGGCTATGCGCCGCGAACGCTGGTGGCTAGCTGGGGCGGCTGGCTGTGCGCTGGCGCTCACACGGCTGCCCGGCGTGCTGGTGGTTGCGGCGATCGGTATCTGCTATATGCAGGCGTTGGGTTGGCAGTGGCGGGCAGTGCGCTGGCCGGTTCTGGCGGCGGCGTTGCCAGCGCTGGGTCTGGCCGGATTCATGGCCTACCAGTGGGCTAGCTTCGGCACGCCATTTGCCTTTCTGCAAGCCCAGCAGGCCTGGGAAAATCAGCTCAGCGCGCCGTGGGTGTTGCCCGGCACGCTGATCGAGAAAATCGCGGGCGGCCAGGCCTGGCCGATCGTGGCCTTCCAGGGGCTGTTCTATCTGAGCTTCATTGGGCTGGCCGCTGTGGCGTGGCGGCTGCCGCTGGCGTATGGCCTGACCACTACGCTGCTGCTGGCTCCCGCGCTACTCAGCAGTTGGGTCTGGAGTGTTTCGCGCCATGTGCTGATCGGCGTGGGCGCGTACATCGTGCTGGCGCTGCTGGCCGAACGGCGCTGGGCGCGCTGGGCGCTGCTGGCCGTGATGCTGCCGCTGCTAGTGCTGGCGACCCTGCTGTTCGTGAATGGCTGGTGGATTGCCTGAGTGAATTGCAGTGCCGCGCCACGTAACCGCCACCAGCTTCACATAAAAAGGTCGTCAACTGGCATGATCCACCCAGGTACCGCCGGTTCGGCTTCGGCAATATCTCCGCGGCGATAGCGTACTGGGGTATCAGGTTGGTCGTTGCGGTAGACTTTGATGATGTCCTCGTCAAGCAGATCAACGTCCCACACCACTTGGGTACCTGCCGCAAAGTAGTCCATACGTTTCGCCTTTATTACTTGTTCCGCACGGTCGCCATAGTCGTGCTCGCTGCGAACTTCTGCCGCGAATACGGGTGCGCCATCAAGGAATTTCATTCCCGTGACTCGGCCCCGGTAAAATGCAGCATCAGGGCTAAAAGATTCGCGATTGGGTAACTGCACGCGGAAACCAACGTTGTCAGGAATTGCATATCCTAATTTGGTCTGTCGCTCGTAGGCGCGAAGACTTGCATAGATTTCACCGCCTGCGCGCCCTGGAAGAAAGCCAGTTGGGGACATAATGACCAACTCTCCGTCTATCAATTCAGCTTTGCCATGTTCTGGAAGGCGATACAAATCTTCGATTGTTGCAGTAGCTTTGGACACCATGTTCGCCATCCTCCATGCCAATAATGACTGAATGAGCGTCGCTTATAGATTTCATCTCGCGTCAGTGGGGTGAAGTCCTTGGCTTGATATTGTACCTTGGTCAATAT
>JACMIM010000357.1 GCA_014381165.1 Roseiflexaceae bacterium | reverse complement strand
GGAACTCGACGCCGATCCCGGCGCGCCAGCAGCCGCACTGCTGCGGCGTGTGCAATCCCGCATGGCTCAGATCGGCACGCCCGCGCCACGTAGTAGTTTCTACCGCCTGCTAGCCCAACTGCGCGGCGATGAAGCCACTGCGCAAGGCCGCGCCGCGCTGGATGGGCCGCTGCGCGAGGCACTTGGCGATCTGGCGGAAGACCCGCCGCTGGCGCTTGGCAAGGGTTCGCTGGCCTCGCTGCTGCTGCCCGACGTGCGCGACCCGCTGACCCGCGGGCGTTGGCTCAAACGGGCGCTACACACCGCAATCGAGCGCCTGCGCCCCGCCGAGGCTGGCTCCATGCTCGATGATACCCGCTGGCGGCACTACCTGATTATCGCCGGCGAGTACGAGACCGGCGATTCGCGCAATGAATTGCAGCAGGCCCTGGCGCTTTCGGCTAGCACCTACAGTCGCGCCAAGCGCGAGGCGGTCAACCGGCTCGATGCGATGTTGCCCTCGATCGCCGCCGACATGCCGCCGCCCGCGCCGCCGACCGCCGTGATCAGCCCACCGCCTGCGCCCGAGGTCAGCGAACATGAGCCAGAGCTCGAGCGCTACCTGGGCCGCCTGCGGCGCGATGGTCAGGTGCTGATCTGGGGTGCGGACGGCGTAGGCAAAACGGCCCTGGCTGCGTCGCTGGCCGCTCGGCTGCTCTCGCGTGGTCAAAAGGTGGTCTGGCATACCGCCCGCTCCGCAGAACTCGATCCGCGCAATGGCTATAATCTGCTGCTGACGCTGGCTGCTGGCCTCAATATCGATGGCCTACCAGAGCTGTGGAGCCAGATGAGCGACCCGGCTCCGCTGCCGTTCACCCGCTGGCTAGAGGTGCTGGTTACGGGGTTGACTGAGCGCCACTGGACCGTGGTGGTCGACAATCTCCATCGCCTGACCGACCGGGAGGCCGAGCGGGTTCTCGATGTGCTGCTGCGCGCCCGCGATCGCCGCGACTTACGGCTTGTCTTGGTCACACGCGAGCTGCCCGCCTGGGCCGACAGCGCCCGCTGGCCTGCCCTGCCACACCCCGAGGACGCCAGCGGGCGGCGCGCCTTCCTCGCCCTGCTCGACGCGCACGATGGCGTGGTGCTAGCTCCTGCCGACGAGCGCGCGGCCCTGCTGCGCGAAAAGGTGGCCGAGTTGCTGGCCGTGCTGGCACCCGGCGATTTCGCTCAACTGCCGCACTACCGCCGCGCAGCTGTGCTACAGGAATTGCAGCCGCTGCTCAATACCCTGAAAATGATCACGGGCACAGCGTAGGGGCCCGATATATCGTGCCCCTACGCTGTGCCGCTACGCCTGCCCCTACGCGCCCAGAACTATCCCCGAATCACAGCCTCGGCATCGTGCTCAAGGCCACGAATGATCTTCTGGCGCGTCTTGGTTAGATCGGCATCACTAAGCGTGCGGTCGGCGGCGCGGAAGCTCAAGCGGTAGGCCAGGCTGCGCTTGCCCTCGCCCACCTGTGGCCCGCTGTAGACATCGAACAAGGTCGCCCGCTCCAGCAGCGCGCCGGCGTACTTGCGAATCGTCGCCTCGACCAGCGTTGCCGGTACACTCGCCGCTACCACCACCGCGAGATCTTGAACAGTCGCCGGGTAGCGCGAGATCGCCTGATAACGCGATGGTTCGGCCAATGCGATCAGCGCCTCTAAGTCAAGCTCGGCCACCATGGCCCGCCCCAGCTCGATCCCCAGCCGCTCGCGCAGAGTTGGATGCAGCTCGCCCAGGGCACCCAATATCTGCTGATCGCTTCTCGTTACGATCATTGCTACCCGCCCCGGCTGAAAGCGTGGATCGTCGTTCAGCGGTGCGAACTGGACGCGCTCGGCGATGTTCAAGCGGGCCAGCAGCATCTCGATAACGCCCTTTAGGTCGAAGAAGTCCATTGCAGCGGTATCGCGCTGATGCCAGGTGAGCGGCGTGCGCGCCCCGGCCAGCGCGATCGCCAAGCGGCGTGGCTCCTCTGGCAGAACCTGGCCTTCCTTCGGCAGGTACACCCGGCCAATCTCGAACTGTAGCACCCGCTCGCGGTCGCGCCCGTTGGCGGCGAAGGCCTCCAGGAACACCGGCAGCAGCGACCGGCGCAGGTACTCGCGCTCGGGTGCGATCGGGTTGGCCAACTTTAGGTGCGCCCCGGCCACGGCGTCGGCAGGGTTGATGCGCGCCACCGCTGCCATGCTGGTCAGCGAATAGGTCATAGCCTCGTCCAGCCCCGCGCCGACCAACAGGCTGCGCACTCGCTGCTCAAGCTCCAGCGGCGTGTTGCTGCGCTGCTGTGGCAGCCGATCGTCGATCAGCGTCGCCGGGATACGGTCGTAGCCGTACATGCGCGCCACTTCTTCGCACAAATCGGCCAGAATCGTCACATCCTGGCGTGAGCTTGGCACCTGCACGGTCACTGCCTCCACGCCCGTCGATCCGGTGATCGTGCAGCCAAAGCCAAGCGGCGTAAGCAGGCCAGCGATCTCTTGCGCCGTCAGGCTAATGCCGATAATTCGCCGCACCTCGCCGGGTGTCAGCTCCAGTGTTACATTTTGCCAGGGCTGCGGGTAGATATCGATCATGCCCTGGGCAACCGTGCCGCCAGCTAGCTGCTGGATCAGCGCCAGGCCGCGCCGCTGCATCAGCGTGGGCAACTCCCAGTCAACGCCGCGCTCAAAGCGCCGCGAGGCCTCCGAGGGCAGGCCGAAAACTCGCGCTGTTTTGCGGATGGTCGATGGCTGCCACGAAGCGGCCTCCAACAGCAGCCTAGTCGTCGTTCCGCTCACCTCACTGGTCGCGCCGCCCATCACACCGGCCAAACTCAGCGGTCCATTCGGGTCGCAAACCAGCAAGTGTTCGGGCGAAAGTGCGCGTCGCTTGCCGTCTAGTGTGGTCAGGTGCTCGCCCGCGTGGGCCAACCGCACAATCAGGTGGCCGTCGGTCACGTTGTCGGCGTCAAAGGCATGGCTGGGCTGGCCAAGCTCCAGCATCACATAGTTGGTCACATCGACCACATTATTGATCGGTCGCATTCCGGCCATCGTCAGGCGGCGCTGCATCCAGTATGGCGACGCGCCAATGGTGATGCCCTCGATCAGCGTGGCGCTGAAGCGTGGGCACAGCTCGGGTGTCTCGACCGAAACCCGGATGCGGCCGTCGACGCTCGGCCCGGTCGCCTGGAGTGTGTCGGCGGGCAGCCGGACGGTCTTGCCCAGCAGCGCCGCCACCTCGCGGGCCACGCCCAGGATCGAAAGCGCGCGGGCGTAATTCGGTGTGATCGCGATCTCCAGCACCGCGTCGCCCAGGTAATCCGCCAGCGCAGCCCCGGTCGGCGCGTCGTCCGGTAGAATAACGATGCCTTCGTGCTCTTCGGAGATGCCAAGCTCCTTTTCCGAG
>JACMIM010000356.1 GCA_014381165.1 Roseiflexaceae bacterium | reverse complement strand
GATAGTTCCCGCCAGGGTGATACGCCACGCGCTCGACCCAGCTGGTGGCGTGGCGGAGGGCCAGCGCCTGTTCGCCGGTCACCGAATCCCACAGCCGCACGTGGCCATCCTGGCCTGCCGAGGCGAGCAGCCGCCCGTCAGGATGCCAGTCGAGCGCCGTAGTGCCCATGGCGTGACCCGCCAGTTCGTGCAGCAGCATGCCATCGGCGGCAAACAGGGTGATCGGCCCGTCGGCGATGGCAGCGGCAACAGTTTGGCCGTTGGGCGACCAGCGTAAACTGATGATATGGCCATCAAGCGTGGCCCGCCAACGCCGATCCAATGTCGGGTTGGTCGATGGCGGCACGGCGCGGCCTTTGGGACGAATGCCGAACATAATACGTCTCCTCTGGGACGGTGGACGGTGGACGGTGGACGGTCGCCTGTCACAGAAGCCGAGGCTTTAGACATAAAATACCGTCTACCGTCTACCGTCTACCGTTTCCCTACGACAGGCAGGCGCGAAAATCAGCGTTCAACTGCTCGCGGTCGAGGTTACGCCCGATGAAGATCAGTTTATTCGTGCGCGGCTCGCTGCCCCATTCGCGGTCGGGTCGCCCGTCGAAGAGCATATGCACGCCCTGAAACACAAAGCGCCGGGCATCGCCTGCTATACTGAGCACGCCCTTCATGCGGAAAATGTCGGTGCCCTGTTCGCGCAAGAGTCGCGACAACCACTTGTTGAGCCTGTCGGTGTGCAGGTCGCCCGCCAGCGTGATCCCGACCGAGGTAACCTCTTCGTCGTGCTCGTGGTCGGGCTTGTAGGCGTGCGCGATCTCTGCGTGTATTGGTTCGTCATCCCTGGCGATACGCAGGTTGAACTCATCGGGGCCGTGTTCGGTGAACAGGGCATAGGCTCCAGCCACAGGAATGGTGATCGTGAAATGGAGCGGCGTGGCCCACAGGTTCAGCCGGTGGAGGGTAGCGCTGGGTGTGATGGTAGTGCCAGGGTCAATCGTCTGCTCCTCGTCGGAGAAGATCAGCACCGCCCGCTCCTGCACTGCTTCCAGCGCGGCCTGGGTCAGCCCAGCAGCGGGCAGCAGCGCCAACTGCATCGCCGGGTCGGGGCCTTCGTCGAGCACCAAGTCATAGCGCCCGGCTTCCAGGTGGAACAGCCCGCCCCACTCGAAGGGATATTCCGGTTCCATAAACAAGGGGTCGATCTCCATGGCCCGGTCGAGGTTGAAGCCGCCCACGTTCAACACGGCGTCGAGGTCGATCTGCGCATCGCGGGTGCGATAGAGTTTGGCCGCGCCATTCATCGTCGTGATGCGACGCTCCAGAGCTTCCAGTTCGCCGGTCTCCACCAAGTCAGTCTTGTTGAGCAAAATCACATCGGCAAAGGCGATCTGCTCTTTGGCCTCGTCGGCGTCGTCAATATGATGGACAATATGCTTGGCATCGATCAGAGTCACAATGCCATCGACGCGCAGCTTGGCCTTCAGCTCATCGTCCATGAAGAAGGTCTGCACCACTGGGCCAGGGTCGGCCAGGCCGGTGGTCTCGATCAGAATATAGTCGAACTTGTCTTTGCGCTTCATTAGGTTCGAGAGAATGCGGATCAGGTCGCCGCGCACGGTGCAGCAGATGCAGCCGTTATTCATCTCGAAGATCTCTTCTTCGGCATTGATCACCAGGTCGTTATCGACACCGACCTCGCCGAACTCGTTTTCGATCACCGCGATGCGCTTGCCGTGCTGCTCGGTCAAAATCCGGTTGAGCAGCGTGGTCTTACCCGCGCCGAGAAAGCCGGTCAACACCGTGACGGGTGTGCGTTGGTCAGTGGTCATGGTTCAACTCCATTGCTAGATGATGGTGGCCCAATTCGAGTTGCTGGCTGGCGTGACCCTCCGGCTCGCACGAGGGGTCGGACGGCGGCAGTACGCCAGTGGCATACGGTACCATCTCGATTGATAGTTTCTATCGCTTGTATTTGACACAGGGTATCACTAGACTTCCTATCTGTCAATATTGCGAGTAGCACTCAATTGGGTGTGGTACAATTTGCGCAGCATTGTGAGCAACCCGTGGTTGCGCGTTCGCTAGGAGCTCGTTGATGAGTCGCTATCTCAAGGCCCGCCAGGATAGCCTGCCGCCAGCCGTCACCAATCTGGCAAAACAATTGGTTGCGGCAGGCTACAAGGTGACCGCACCGCGTCTGGCGGTGCTTCAGGCCGCAACGGCACAGACCGGGGCCTTCAATGTGCAAGAAATCGAGGATTGGCTGGTGCAGCACGGTGATTCGCCCGGTATCGCCAGTATTTTTCGCACCGTCAAGCTGTTGTGTGATCTCAATCTGTTGCAGCGCGTTCACGGGCTTGATGACTGCCACCGCTATAGTTTAGGGGCGGGCCATGGCCATCATGTGCTGTGTACGCGTTGCGGCGTGCTGGTGCGCTTCGATAATTGCGGCGTGCAGGAGTTGGTTCAGCGGCTCGAACAAAGCACTGGCTTTCGTATCAGCAGCCACTTGGTTGAGCTATTCGGCCTCTGCCCGCGCTGTCTGGCTGCATGAAGAAGCAAAGTTGACACGATGCTGCATATCCTGTATTATAGACTCGTTAGGTCTGTAATAGACGGAGCAGCGATGAAGTACTCACAAGCGACGAACTATGCGCTTCACACCATGTTGTATTTTGTGGCGCTCCCGTCGGGAACAACGCTTGGTGTCCAGCGCCTCGCCGCCCTTCAGTCCCTCTCGCCGACATATCTCTCCAAAATTCTGACCAAACTTGTGAAGGCCGGCTTGATTGAGTCAACCCCTGGCGCACACGGGGGCTATACCCTGGCAAAGAATAACAGTGAGCTTTCGTTTCTGGATGTCATTCACGCCATCGAAGGAACCGCCTCATCGTTTCATTGTGGCGCTGGGCTTCCGCATGACGCCTGCTTGATTCAACACGTGATGCGTGATGCAGAGCGACACCTTGAGTCGTACCTCAACGGGCGCAAGCTGATTGAGCTCGCTGCTCAGACGACGCAGTGGCTGAATGAGGCAGAACAACCACCTGCGTGAAACGGTGCCTCACTCGTTTTTTTGTCGCAATTGTAGCTATTAACAGTCTCTAAAGTCTGTGATACATGCCGGAAGGAGCACGAGATGACCACATTCGATGCGGTGCAGGTGGGTGGAGCTACGAACGGATCGGGCCGCGGCGCGTGGTACGACGTGGTGGTGATTGGGGGTGGAGCAGCGGGCCTGAGCGGCGCGCTCGCCCTTGGTCGCTCGCGCCGTTCGGTGCTGGTGATTGATGGCGGTCAGCCCCGCAATGCACCAGCCGCGCACATGCACAACTACCTGTCACGCGATGGAACCGCGCCCTTGGACTTATTGGCGGTCGGTCGCGCCGAGGTCGCGGGCTATGGCGGCCAATGCATGGCTGGCAGCGTCGCCACGGTCGAGCGCATGGACGGTGATCCTGCACGCGCCCGCTTCCAAGTCGGCCTATCCGACGGCACGACTGTCTCTGCGCGACGGCTGTTGGTCGCCACCGGGCTGCTTGACGAACTGCCCGAGGTTCCAGGTGTGGCCGAGCGGTGGGGGCGTGATGTCATCCACTGCCCGTACTGCCACGGCTGGGAGGTGCGCGATCAGGCCATCGGCATTCTCGCGACGGGGCCGATGACCGTCCATGGGGCATTGCTGTTCCGGCAGTTGAGCGCCGATGTGGTCGTGTTTCAGCACACCGCGCCTCCGCTGTCCGCGGAGCAGGCCGAGCAACTCGCCGCTCGTGGCATCACCGTCATCGCGGGCGAAGTCGCAGCGCTTGAAGTCCGTGACGACCGGCTCGTGGGCGTGCGACTGCGCTCGGGCGCATTCGTCCCACGCCAAGCCGTGGTGGTCGCGCCTCGCGTTGGAGCACGCGCCGCCCTGCTGCGCACGCTGGGGCTGGAAACAACGGCGCTGGAGATTGCCGGATCGGTGATTGGCAGCTACATCGCCGCCGACGGCACCGGAGCGACCAGCGTGCCGGGGGTGTGGGTCGCTGGCAACGTCGCCGATCCCATGGCGCAGGTTATCACCGCTGCGGCTGCGGGGCTGAAGGCCGGAGCCGCGATCAACGCCGACTTGATCGCAGAAGAAACCACCCGCGCCGTGGCGGCCTTCCGCGCCCGAAACACAGCGACGCCGAAGCCGTGCGCGATCGCGATGCCAGGCAAATGAGCAAGGAGCACTACCAATGAACGATGAACGGCACAACGAGGACCGTCGTACCGAGGGCGAGCGCTTCTGGGAAGCGCATTATCAGAAGCATGAACGGGTGTGGAGCGGAGAGGCAAATGCGGTCCTGGTTGACGTCGTGGCATCGTTGCCCCCAGGCTCGGCGCTCGACCTTGGGTGTGCTGAGGGGGGGGACGCGCTGTGGTTGGCCCAGCGTGGCTGGCAGGTGACGGCCGTCGACGTATCCGCCACCGCCCTCCACCGGGCAGCAGCCCAGGCCGCCGCAGTCGGCGTCGCGGGCCGCATTGACTTTCAGCAGCACGATCTCGCCCACACCTTTCCCTCGGGCAGTTTTGACCTGGTCTCCGCCCAGTACCTGCAATCGCCCGTGGCATTTCCCCGGGCTCGCGTGCTACAGCGCGCAGCGTCAGCCGTGGCGGGTGGTGGCCTCCTGTTGGTGGTCGAACACGCGTCGGTCGCACCGTGGTCGTGGAACCAAAATCAGCACCAGCGCTTTCCCACGCCGGAGGAGGTTCTGGCAACGCTCGCGCTCGACCGCGAGCAGTGGGACATCGTACTACTGGGCAGGCCGACACGACAGGCGGTTGGCCCCAATGGTGCGACCGCGCAGGTCGCTGATAATCTCATAGCAATACGGCGCCACGGATAGTGACCGATATGGTCGTTACAATAGGGACGAGCGAGGGTCAGATTCGCTTCCTTCGTTGGCCCATCATGCTTTTCACTGATGATGTGCTCAATTTCGAAGGTGAGAAAGCTGGCCTCCTGGGGAAAGAAACAGTACGCGCAGCGCCCTTGCGCCCGCGCAGTAACAAGCCATCGTAGGGCAGCGGAGGCATAGCTGCTCATGCGGTACGCGGTGTTTGCTGCAAGGCCTGGGCTTTTGCCCCGCGCACGAGATGCTCAAGCAGCAGGTAACGCTCTAACTCTACCACCTCGTTCACAGTTGCCGTCCCTCGCTTCTTGCGCTGCAGCAGGTTACGCACCCGCTGTTACAGTTCCGCTGAGGGCCGCAAGGCTAACACCTGATCCGGAGTTAGCTGACTCGTCAGGAGTTCAATGATAGCTTGTTCGTGCTGCATGCCGGGCTGGGTCTCAGCCTGGATAATGCATCAGGCACCTGGATTGTAATTTCAATGGTCATGATATACTCATCCGCATAGCCAGCACGTCCATGATACAGATGTGCGAGGCACACATCAAGAACAAGAAAAGTGAATGGCATGGAGCCAAACTGTAGCCAAGCCAAGCGATTTTGGTGGATGCGGGCGGAAGGTATGGAAGGAATTGCAGATGTCGTCCTGATGCAGAGAAAGATGGCTGTGGATGTCGGCAGACAGCACCTTGGCTACCTTCCAAGCAGATGCTCTGCAAACCGAGCTATGCGACCCGCAACACGTAACCCAGATGCGGCACCTAAGCCACCACATTCCTGCGATCGGGAGCGGCCAACCAGACCGTCGTTTGGGGTATCACGCCGGGGCTTGCAAGCCCATCGGGCACCCCAAGTGATACCCCGCCACCTTTTTGTTGGCTGGATGACTGAGCCCACGCGGCCAAGATCGGATAGATCTCGGCGCGTGGGCTCAGTGCGTAGCTCGCGCCCTCCCCCACCCAAATCGTCGTTACCAACGCATGCCTGAGCTGTCGACGCTGCCTCACCCCTCTCCCTGCCCTAATCGCGCCGAGCGTTGTCAGTAGGGCCAGCGCTTTGCGCCCAGCGGATAGAGCGGATTTAGCAGAGGATCTCCAATAGATTGTGAAGCGACTTACCCGCTGCATCCGTTCAATCCGCTGAACGCTTGATTGTGAAAATGCCTGTGATCGACCTCTACACCACTGCGGCGATGGCCGCTATCTGGGCACCAGAGTCTCACTTGCGCCAGCTGCTAGCCTTCGAGG
>JACMIM010000355.1 GCA_014381165.1 Roseiflexaceae bacterium | reverse complement strand
CGCGCTATATTGTCAGGCAGTTGGTTTGCGGCTACAGGGTTTACCCATTGTTTGTTTGGTAGGCAGATGCTTCGCGGCTACAGGGTTGTGGCCCTTATGCGTGCTGGGTGGGCGTTCGCGCGATTTTGTCAGGCAGATGCTTTGCGGCTACGGGGGGTTACTCTTGCCTGTGCGGTATGGGCGTTCAGGCGATTTGGTTGGGCAGCTGTTTCACCGCCCCTTGTGCGTGTTGGTACAGCTGGTACTGGGCGACGACATAGTGCAGAAACGCTTCGGCATCGCCGCCCTGGGGCAGGCCGAGGCGCGCCTGGAGGCCGCTGGCAAGCTGCGCGCCCAGTCGAAAGCGCGCGTCGCGGCCAAGCTGCTCGCGGCGGCGCAGGAACTCCTGCACCAGCGTGTAATCCTGGTCGGTCAGCATATGCACCTGCTGCAAGCTCGGCGCGGGCATGGTTTCGCCAGGGCGCGGCGGCGCGATCATGGGAGCTGTATTTGCAGTCAGGCTTTCTAACGTCACGCCGCGCCGCTCTTTGACCACTAGTGTGCCGCCGGCCAGGTCGCCCAGCCGCCGGGCGCGCGGGTCGATGAACATGACGACCACGCCAATGCCATAGAAGGCTGGCAGGAAATCGACCAGCCGAATGAAGTTACGCAGCGCCGAGCTGATAAACGTGATCGGGCGCCCACCCTCGCGCACGACCCGCAGGCCGATCAGGCGCTTGCCGGGTGTCTGCCCACTCCAGACCATCTCGAAGATAATGTAATAGCCCCACAGAATCAGAAAGCCCACCAGACCAGCTATGGCGATGACCACGCTTTCCGACCAGTCCAGCGTGTCGAATACGCCTGCGCCATTGGCGATCACGCCAGCCGCAGCAAACACCAGCACCTCGGCCAGCGCGATCAGCAGTGTGTCGACGATCGCGGCCAGAAAGCGCGATCCGATCCCGGCGATATCATAGGCGAACTCGATGTTCTCGGGCGTGTCGATTGTGTAGAGATCGTCCATAGAATTCAGCTTTGTTGTGCGTCGTCCTGAGTTTTAGCCATCACGTCGACGGCCCGCGAGACTTCGGCCAAATGTGAGGTATCACCGGCCATGCGAATCTGCCAGCCGCTCGCATCGCGTTCAATAACGGAAACAGACGTATTGCCGATTGATTCAAAGGGTAATGGCCAGACCGCTTGACCATTGCCACGGGCGTGGCCGAGCAGCACCCGCACTGTGCCACCGTGGGTGACAATCAGCACAGTTTCGCCAGGGTGGTCGGCGGCCATCCGCTCAAGTGCTGCGCTCGACCGCAGATACAAATCCTGCATGGTCTCGGCCCCGCCGCGTGGCAGGTCCTGATCGGTATCAAGCAGGGCCAGCGTTTCGGCATCACGGGCCGCGATCTCCTGGCGGGTCAGGCCGCCCCACCAGCCGATATCGATCTCACGCAGATCGATCGCCGATTGTGGCGCAAGCTCGAGCGCCGCCCCAAGCAGCTCGGCGGTCTGCCAGGCACGCGCCAGATCGCTGCTGTAGAGCGCGGCAAAGCGCGGGCCGTGCTCGCGTAGGTAATCGGCCAGAATGCGCGCCTGATCCAGCCCAATCTGGTTGAGCGGAACATCGACATGACCCTGCCAGCGCCCGATCAGGTTCCACTCGGTTTCGCCGTGACGCACGAGAAAGAAACGTGTCACAACCCTCCTTTCGCTTCGGCGGTATGATACCACGTTCGGCGGTCGCCTCCGGCAGCTATTGGCCGTCCGGCGAAGCATGTGCTGCTGGCGAGAACCTCATACCGATTGATCGTGGGCGTGGCTACGACCAGCGCCGTGCCGATCTAGCGGGCACATGCTTCGCGGCCTACAGGTGCTGAACCTACGCATGCAGCTGGCGAGAACCTCATACCGACTGATCGTGGGCGTGGCTACGACCAGCGCCGTGCCGATCTAGCGGGCACATGCTTCGCGGCCTACGAGGGTTGCTTCACAACCTCGGCATATGCGGCCCGCACGCGCGCGTACACACTGTCCCAGGTGTAGTCGCGCGCGACCTTGGCCTGGCCGGTCGCACCCATGCGTTGGGCTTGCTCGGGGTTGGTCAGCAACGTGCGCAGGGCCTCGGCCAGCGCACTGGCGTCGCCAAACGGCACCAGCAGGCCATCGCGTCCGTGGTCGATCACATCGGGGATGCCGCCGGCCCGTGCGCCAATCACTGGCAGGCCGTAGGCCCAGCCCTCCAGAAACACGATTCCAAACGAATCGGTGCGCGATGGCAGCGCCAGCACGGTCGCCGCCGCCAACGCATCGAGCTTGGTCTGCTCGGGCGCGTAGGCTAGCAGGCGAATGTGCGCCCGCGTCTCGGCGGGCAGGCGCTCGAAGAATGCGCGAAAGTGGTCAAGTGGCGCGCCGATCAGCACCAGGGTGGCGGCGTTGCCGGCCGCCCATAATTGCTGCATAGCCTCGACAACGTGAATTGTGCCTTTGTCACGAGCCATGGCCCCGATCGTCAACACGATCGGCCCGTCGATCTGGTGCTCGGCACGAAAGCGCGCTGCGTCGCCGCCGACAAGCTCGGATGGCGTCACGCCCACCCCGATCTGGCGCAGCCGTTCAGCTGGCACGCCGTGTGCGCTCAAATACGCGCGCTCGATGCCGGTCATCGTAAGCACACGGTCGCTGTGGCGCAGCAGCTCAAGTTGGTGGCGCATGCTGTAGTAGCGGGCCAGCGAGTGGTCGCCTGGTTCGCCAAGATGCATGAGGGGCGTGGTGATCAAGGGAATGCCGTGCGACTTTGCGAAGGCGTGGGCAGGGATGCTGGCGAAATCGAGCGTGATATTGGTGGTATGAATCAGGTCGATCTGGCCAAGGTTGCGTAGGACGGGCAGCAGATCCGGCAGCCGTGGTGTCAGCGTGGCGAGCCGACGCAGCAGCGGCGCAGTACCGGGCACGCGCGAGGTTTCGACCATGGCGCGGCGCAACGCCGGGTAGAGGATTGGCGGCCCCGGCAGGCGGCGAATCGGCAGCCGCAGGATTCGCACGCCCTGGTACTCTTGCTCTGACGGCGTGGCACGGCGCTTGCCGACCATCCAGAAGTGCTCGAGATCATAGGCATCGGTGGTCAGTACGGTCACGCGGTGGCCGTCGGCGGCAAAGCGCGCACCGATCTCGCCAAACAAGCGCGCCGAGCCGGTGGCGACCGGGTAATACAGCTGGACGACATGGACAATCTGCATAGACTGGCGATTGTACGCGGTGCGGCCAGCGCGGTCAAGCACTGGTACAGCCAGTACCTAATCGAGCGAAGAGCGAGAAGGGAACACCTCATGCAACAGCGCGTAAAGGTTGTCGGCGGGCTGCTAGTGGCAGCGGCGCTGGTTGGTATCGGCATCTACCCAGTGCGGCGCGGGCTGACGGTGCGCTACCAGCCCACGAAATCGCGCCGCCGCGCCAAGCGGCGGGCCAAGCCAGGTTGGCAGCGGCTGCTGTTTTGGTGGTGAGCGAAGACTCACATACGGTTCTTGAGGCTTTCGCCGCACTGATCGACCAGATTGTGTACCAACTGTATGGACTAACGCGGGATGAGATCGCCGTGGTGCAGGGCAATTGATTAACCGCAGAGACTACGATCATACGCCTATTTTCAAGAAGTCAGCGCTGCTTTTGGTCACATGTCGCCTGTTTCTTCCGTCAATCCTATGGCGAAAGAAACAGGCAAAGTGTGAATAATTCGGAAGCTGGTGCAATGCATGGACGAACACCAACGGATCGGAGACCTATTTGAGAACAGCCGCACCCGCTTGCAGGCGGTTGCGTTTCGGATGCTTGGTTCGCGTTCAGAAGCAGACGATGCTGTTCAGGAGGCGTGGCTCCGGCTCAACCGTGCGGATACCAGCGCGGTTGAAAACATGGGTGGATGGCTCACAACGGTTGTTGCGCGGGTGTGCCTTGACATGTTGCGCGCCCGCACATCACGGCGCGAAGATTCGCTGGACGCGCAGTTCAGCGGCGCGATCATGAGCGATGCCACCGAAACCGACCCCGAACACGAAGCGCTGCTGGCTGATTCTGTCGGCCTCGCGCTGCTCGTCGTCCTCGACACGCTCGCTCCCGCCGAACGACTTGCCTTTGTGCTGCACGATGTGTTTGCCGTACCCTTTGACGAAATCGCGCCGATTGTTGAACGCTCGCCAGAAGCAGCACGCAAACTCGCAAGCCGCGCACGCCAGCGGGTGCGCGGAGCAAGCGCCGTTGCCAAAGCTGATCTGGGCCAGCAGCGAACCGTTGTCGAGGCGTTTCTTCAAGCCGCACGCGAAGGCAATTTTGCGGCGCTGCTCGAAGTCCTCGATCCCGACGTGGTGTTCCGCGCCGATCAAGCAGCCGTAGCCTTGGGTGGGCCGGGTCGCCTGCGTGGCGCAACGGCGGTGGCAAAGCAGTTCTCGGGGAGCGCTCAGGCCGCACGCCCTGCGCTCATCAATGGAGCCATTGGAGCGATGGTGGCTCCGAATGGGCATGTTCTGCTTGTTCTCAATCTGACGATTACGAACGGAACGATTGTTGCAATCGACGTGGTAGCCGAGCCAGCACGCCTTCGCCACTTCAACGTGGTGGTTCTTGACGATCCCGTGTCCCCATAGCTTCCATCTACCGTCAGTTCACGCTCCCATAGGCAAGGTTCATCACTGAGATGCGTATCGTGACGAACCTTGCCCATAGTGATTTACCATTCCTGCCCAGCAACCTGGCGTGTGGCGACGTTAAGGCGGTTCCACACATTGATACTCGCAATAGACACAACCAATGCTGCAAGAGCTTGCTCGTTATAATGACGAGTAGCTTCTTGCCAAATCTCGTCAGGGACAGGATCGGCCCGGTCACTCAACCGGGTCACGGCTTCGGTAAGGGCAAGCGCAGCGCGTTCGGCATCGGTATAATAGGGTGCCTCGCGCCAGGCAGCCACAGCAAACAGCCGCTCATCGGTTTCGCCAAGCTTTCGAGCGATACGCGGATGCTGAACCGCGCATACGCCACAGCCATTTATCTGGCTTGCGCGTAGGTTCATAAGTTCAAGCGTCATTGGCGGCACACCAGCCTGCTGCGTAGCTTTCGAAAGGGCTTGCAAAGCGTCCATCGCACCGGGCAGGCTCAGTGCTGGGTTGGTCATTCGTGCGTGCATGATCTCTCCTCCAAATGTGGCGTGAACCGGGATAGCAGTTACCCCAATTTCGATGTTGACGACATTCCCTGTGGTTCCATAACCGCCACCTTTTGGTCGCAGTGCTTTAGGTTTGTTCGTCACTTGTATGACGGAATACGCGAAAGCAATGTGACCGTTGAGTGAGCGCGAAGACAAAAGACAATTTCAAAGGCGCAATAACTTCATGGATAGTGCCGTTGCCGTTCCCACGCCGCGCACAAATGACACTTTTCTTAGTTTGGCGCTACGCTCATCGGAGTGCGCGATAAACGCATTGCAACGCACCATTGCGAACCGTGCTATCGGCATTGAAATCATTTGTGAGATAGACCACTACAAGATCGTGACTTGGATCGATCCACAACAAACAGCCGCTTGCTCCATCGTGTTCAAAGACCGTAGGCGAAGCTGGAACAGTCTGATAGCCCGCCCACTGTCCTTTGCGCCACGTCAATCCATAGTGTGCGCCGCGTTCCTGTGTTGCGTGCGGGATGTCACGCGTGTGGTCGCGGGTCATCAACTCAAGAAATGCTGGCGAGAGGATATCACGCCGCTGCCGCTGATAGGTTTGAAGCAGTGCTTGACCAAGAGCGATCAGGTCATGTGCGCTGCTCCAAAGTCCCGCTCCTGGCATGGCAAATGAAAGAAAGAAGTCAGTTGCTTCGGCTATGCTCAACGGTTGGCCTGCGTTTATGCCAATCAGTGGTACCGTGCGCCTGGCTTCGGCGCGTGGATCGAACGAGGTATCCTGCATCCCAAGCGGAGCGAAGATATGGCGCGCAAGGTAGTGCGGGTACGGCTCACCGCTCAGGCGCGCGAGTAACTCAGCAAGCACATAAAAGGTGAGTGTCGAGTAGAGGACCCGACTGCCGGGCGGAAACCGACTGACCGCCTGGCATGCAGCTGAAAAGCTTACAATCTGCTGCGGTCGCTGCTGGAGTGCCGTCGCCCAATTGACTTCCTCGATGCCAGATGTGTGGGTAAGCAGGTGCCACGCCGTGATTGCGGCTTTATCGGGTGTATCGAACTCAGGCAAGTAGTGCCTGACTGGTTGACTTAGATCGAGAACACCCGCTTCGACGAGCTGCATGACCGCAAGCCCAAGTATCGGTTTACTCAACGACGCGAGCAGAAAGATGCTGTCACCGTCGATCGTCATTCCGTCAGGTGCCGCGTATGCTGCCGATTGCAGCACATCGGTTGCGCTGGCAACGGCAAGGACAGCAGTGGCTACGCGACCAGTTTGAACATGGTGTGCGGTGAGATCGAAGGCCTTGGTGAGATCAGTACGGTCGAGAGTGGGATAGGATTGCATCACGCCTCCGTTGATAGTTTCACTCACATGACAGCAAGTTTGAGCGCCACAAGCTGTTTGCACAAACCGGGGCTGCATGCTATGATCCATGCACCCTACACAAGATGTGGGCGGG
Organism: Roseiflexaceae bacterium; assembly: GCA_014381165.1. GTDB lineage: Bacteria > Chloroflexota > Chloroflexia > Chloroflexales > Roseiflexaceae > JACMIM01. Next base: position 277 of record JACMIM010000355.1, on the reverse strand, counting down.
ATGTTGTTTCGAACCAACTAGTGTTTCGAAGGGAGCCCTGCTCCAATGCGAGCAATGCGGTGGTCCGCAGACCTCGCGGGCGGGCACCCACCTGCCATAGCAGGCTTCGAAACACGCCCGCTCACGCTTGTGGCAGGGCATCTTTTTATGTTAGGACTTACGCAGTTGGCGACTTCAGCCTGCGGTAGCATAGAATAGCGATCTTTTTTGTTTCCGTTTTGGCGCAATGCGCCAAAACGGAAACAATGTACAGGACTTTCGCTTAAAGCGTCTTTTT
>JACMIM010000354.1 GCA_014381165.1 Roseiflexaceae bacterium | reverse complement strand
CCTTGTCATCTTGTCATCTTGTCACCTTGTCATCTTGTCATCTTGTCATCTTGTCATCTTGTCATCTTGTCATCTTGTCACCTTGTCATCTCGTCACCTCGTCACCTCGTCACCCACATATGGCAGCATCAACCATTACGATCGATGGCACAACGCTCACGCTGGAGGTGACGCGCAAGGCCGTGAAGCATGTCAATGCCCGCCTGCACGGCAGCACATTGGCTGTCAGCGCGCCGCCGCGTATGCCACAGGCCGAGCTCGACCGGATCATTCCCGAGTTGGCACGGCGGCTGTTGCGCCGCCTGGCTGCCCGCACGATCAATCAGGAAGAGGACGCGCTGGCGCTAGCGCAGCGGGTGGCCGCGCGCTTCCCGCAAAAGATCGTGGTGGCCGCAGTCAGCTTCTCGACCACGCAGCGCGCGCGCTGGGGCAGCTACAGCCGGGCAACCCACAGCATTCGCCTGCACGCCGCGCTGCGCCATATGCCGCGCTGGGTGCTTGAGTCGGTCGTGGCCCACGAGCTGGCCCACACAGTGCATTTCGACCACTCGCCAGCGTTCTGGTCGCTAGTTGCAGCGGTCGACCCGCACCTGGAGAGGAGCGACGCCTTTCTGCATGGTGTGACCTGGCTTGGCAACAGTTGGGAATCGCTGCCGCCAGTCGAGCGCGCTATGCTGACCCGCAGCCCCGATTTGCGCCACGAGAAGCGCGAAGAGCGCGAAGATTAGAACCGCGGAACCGCGGAACCGCGGAACTTGTTCTTTGTTCTTTGTTCTTTGTTCTGCGGTTCCACAGTTCTACGGTTCTTTGTTCTTTGTTCTTTGTTCTCAAAAAGCTCTTCGCGGTAAACTATATGTCCAATTGGATTCCCGCAGCAACTGCCACCTATCACAGCGAGGTTTTGCACTCGCGCTTTATCGCCAGCGCTGGCCCGACTGCCAGTGTCGAGCAGGCGCGCGCCTTTATCGCCCATGCGCGCGCCGCGATGCCCGCCGCCAGCCACCACGTCTACGCCTACAGCATCGGCCACGGCGCGACTACCACGCTGGGCATGAGCGACGACGGCGAACCCTCGGGCACCGCCGGACGCCCGCTGTTGAGCGTGGTCAAAGGCAGCGGCCTGGGCGACCTCACGCTGGTGGTGACGCGCTATTTCGGTGGTACGCTGCTCGGCACTGGCGGCCTAGTTCACGCCTATGGTGATGCCGCCCGCGAGGTGTTGGCGATCCTGCCGCGTGTCGAGAAGATCGAACGGCGCACCCTGCTGATGGCAGTCGAGTACGCCAGCTACGAGCAGGCCAAAAGGCTCATTCTGGCCCACGCAGGCGCAATCGCCGTCGAGGAATTCGCCGCTGATGTCACCATCGAAGCCGCTGTGCCGCTCGCCCAGGTTGCCTCGCTCACCGCAGGGCTAACTGAACTGACCGCCGGACGAGCCAGCATCGTCGAAGCCTAGCCACTCAGAATACCCAGCCAGAGCAAAACTACTAGCCCGGCGCTTCAGCTCCGGGATCGCTTCAGCTCCGGGATCGCTTCAGCGCCCGGCCACACAAAGGATGCCACATGCGCCGTACAAGCCTTGCAATCTTGATCTTTGCGCTGATCAGCTGCGCACCTGTGGCCACACTGCCGGTGCCACCAGTGCCCACCGCCACGCCGCCTGCTTCACCCCAGAATTCGACCGTCGCGACGCCCCAGCCGACCGAAGTTTCAGTTGAGGCGGCGATCCAGGCAACGCTCGACCAGCATGCTGAGGCCTGGAACACTGGCGACATTGCACTGCTGGAGCAGACGATCGATCCACAGAGTGGCGCGTTTCGGCGGCTGGTCAAGGGCCGCTTCGAAAGCTTTCAGGAGGGGGCATTTAGTGAATTCGCCGCGTTTTCGTACACGCTCGACCGTGTGACAACCCGTGAGCATGGGTTTGTACAGGCCCGCGTGCGTGGTGATGGCGGCGTGCTGGGCTGGACATTCCGCGAGGTCGAGGGGCGCTGGTTGCTGTCCGAGCCAAGCGAGCAGCAGGTCGGCGAGCGCGTGGTGAGCAAGAGCGAGCACTTTACCTTTCAGACCTATCCCTGGGCCGATGCAGTCAACGGCGAGATTAAAACGCTGATGGAAGAGGCGCGGGCCGAGGTGATCGAAAAGCTGGGCCGCGAACCCGACCGGCAGGCGCTCATTACGATTCTACCGGCCTTCGCTGTCGGCCCGCTCCAGGGCTCAGGCCTAGTGGCCTCCTATGATCGCAGTGCCCGCAAAGTGGGGCCGGATCGCATCATGATTTATGCGCCCGATACCTACGCATTTGGAGCCTATGACGCGCAAGCAAGCTGGCAGCCCTCGCTGCGCCAGACGCTGGTGCATGAGTACACGCACCTTGTGCATAACCGTAGCTTCACGCCGATCGTGCGCGTGCCACTCTGGATGACCGAAGGCATTGCCGAGTTCGTCGCTGAAGGATCGCGCTTTTATGAGGTGCGGCTGGCAGTCGAGCAAGACAGGATTATCCCGCTGATCGACCCGGCCACCAGCGACCCACTGCTGGTGCAAGACCTTCAGCACATGGGCGCGCTCGACCGCGACACCTCGCTGGCCTACGGGCTTTCGTACTCACTGGTTGCCTACATTGTGGAGAATCACGGCGGCCTGGCGGGCTTCTGGAAGCTGGCCGAGGCCTATGATGCGCGCCAGAAGCTGCCCGATGCGCTCACTGATGCCTTCGGCGTCACCTACGACGAATTCGATGCAGGCTGGCGGGCCTGGCTGCGCGAGCAGTACCTCCCATAGAGTTCGTGGGCTTCTAGCCCGCCGACGTGGCCTGGCTGTGCGCCATTGTCTGCGAGGGCGCGCATACCGAGGGCGCTGGCTAGACGCGCTCACCACACCCGCAGCCCATCCCGGTCGAGCGTGATCGGGATGGGCTGAAACAGCGGGTTGAGCTGCCGCACTGCGTGGAGTAGCCCGCGCTTCTGGCTCGCCGAGCTGGGACACAACATCGTCAGCGAGCCGCCCTCGCCGCCAGCACCATTGACCTTCCAGCCCAGCGCGCCGTATTCATGCGCCAGCTGGATCAGCGCCTCGGCTTCGGCGCTGACCAGGGCCGGGTGCAGCTCGCGCTGAGCAGCGGTGTTGGCCTGCATGGCCATGCCAAGCGCGGCGAAATCGCCGACGGCCAGTGCATCGCGCGAGGCAACTGCGGCATGGCGCAGGCGCTCCAGCCGCGCCGATGTTTGGCCCTCGCGCTCGAGGCTGGCGATCACCTGCTGATGTACCGCCGACGAGCTGTGGGTCTTGCCCAAAAAGATCAGCGCCAGCCGCCGCTCTAATTCCCACCAGGTTGCGTCCGGCAGGCGAATGGGCGTCACAGTCGCATGCGGGTACTGCGTCATCTCGATAAAGCTAACGCCGCCGAATGCTGCGCACAGCTGATCCTGAATGCCCGACTGCAAGCCCAGCCGCTCGACCTCGACCCGATGGGCGGCGCGAGCGACTTCATACGGCGTCATGCGCCCTGGCGTCAGCGCGTCGAGCGCGCCGAGTAGCGCCACGCTGGCGGCCGCCGAGGTGCCGGTGGACGCCCCGGCGGGCACTTCTGAGAAGATCGTAATTTCCAGAGCGACATCGTCAGGCGGCGGCAGCTCCTCGATCGCCGCCTCGAGCAGCGGATGGCGGCGAAAACCTGCTTGGCCGGGAATGACCACATAGCGCTCGCCGTAATTCTCGGCGTGCAGCGTGATGTGGTCGGGCCGAGCGGCGCGCTCGTACACCGCGATCTGCACCTCGACCGCAGGCTGAACCGCGATATTGAAAACTGCGCCGTGGCCAGCAAACCATGTGTCGGTCCAGCCGCCAGTGTCGCAGATACGTATCGGTGCGGCGGCGTTGATCACGCGGCGCGGCGCGGCTTCCGGCATCATCGTCTCCTGATGTTCCGTGAGCTTACCGCGCCCGCAGCAGCACGCGAATCTGCGAGGGATCATCCACAACCCAGCTATGTTCGCCCTGCACAAGCGGCATCGCCGCGCGCAGCCGGTCGAGAACGGCGTCGAGCGCGGCTTGGTCAGGCAGCACGAGTTCATAGCTCAACAGGCGGGCCGCACCCTCCGGCGGCACCGGCACGCCAACGCCGGCCCAGGTATTCATGCCGATGTGGTGGTGATAGCCGCCCGCGCCGACAAAGCTGGCCGACGGCATGCGCGCCATGCGCTCGAAGCCAAGAATATCCAGATAGAAACGCTCTGTGGCGGCAAGATCGGCGACTTGCAGGTGGATGTGGCCCATGTCGGTGCCGTCCGGCAGCCCCTGCCAGGCCGGATCGTCGTCGCGCAGCTCGGCCAGAATAGCGGGAAGATCGATCGGGTCGCTAGCCAGCAACAGCTGGCCCTGGCGGTCGTACCAGGCAGATCTGGGCCGGTCGCAGTAGATCTCGATGCCATGGCCGTCGGGGTCGGACAGGTACAGCGCCTCGCTGACGATATGGTCGGCGGCACCATCGATCCGAAAGCCCTGTTCGGCGAAATGGCGCAGCACGCGGGCCAGATCGCGGCGCTCCGGCACCCGCAGCGCAAAGTGGTATAGGCCCGTGGCGCGCCGAACATGCCGCGCGCCAGGGGATTCGTGCAGGTGAAGCAGCGCTACACCGCCGGCACCCAAACTGGTGCTTGCCGCATCCTGTGCCAGCAACTCCAGCCCGATCATGCGTTGGTAGAACTCGAGCGAGCGCACCAGATCGGCGACACTGAGTGTCACTACACCTACTGCGGTTCGCGGGTCGATCTGTACAATCATGACTATTCCTTCCAAATAAAGCAATTTCACGCGAGGGAGTTTCTCTCGGGGCTGCGCCCCAAACCCCGCTTTGCACTCCCGCGCAGTCACACATTAGCGCCAGCGCGTCAGGATGACTTCGCGCTGAAACAGCTGCACCGCCAGCCAGGTGACGAGCGCGGCCAGCAGTGCCAGCGCCAGCGCGGCCAGCAGCGCCACGCCGACATTCAGCACCAGCAGGCCGCCTAGCTGGCCGAACACCAGCAGCATCAGCGGCAGCACGCCCACCGCCGAGTACTGTTGCGCCGTGCGTGGGTCGTTCACCCGCGACGAGATAATGATCATGCCGGCGGTGGTGATCAGCGCCATCAGCGGCGTGCAAAGCACGATCAGCGCAACCCAGCCGGGGCTGATAATCGCCTGAGCCACGCGCGGCGAAAGCGCCACCGTGCGGACGGCAATTGCGAAGAACACCGCGCAGCCCCAGGTAATCACCACCGAGGGCGCGATCGAGGCTAGACTTTTACCCAGCAACAGCTCCCAGGTTTTGATCGGCGAGGCCAGGATTGGCTCCAGTGTCCGGTTGGCCTTTTCGCCGACAATGCTGTAGGCGGCCAGGATGCTCGGCAGCAGCAACGGCGTGAGCGTAAAGATCGAGGAACCGATCAGGCCCGCCACCGCCTGCCCAAGCTCTGGCAGCGACATACCCTGGAGCGTGGTATTGGCCGCGATCAGGCCACCCAGTTCGTCCAGATCCTGCTGCTGCTGTGGCAGAAAACGCGCCCCGGTGATCATGACCACCGGCAGCAGCGTCAGCAGCGCGGGCAGAAACAGCGCGCTGAGCAGCAAACCGCGCTGCTGGCGCAGTTCGAGCCACTCTTTCTGGAAAATCAGCAGTGTCTTTTGCATCGTGCTAACCATCGCCGATCAGTTGGAGATAGACATCTTCGAGTGAATATTTGAGTGGCTCGACATAGCAAATGGGTGCGCCCGCCGCGCATAGCGCCTGAATCAGCGCCGGATTCTGCTGGTCGGGGGCGGCGAGCTGCACGGTGAGCGTGTGCCCCTGCGCACTCACGCCCTGGGCGAATGGCAGTGCGGCGACCAGTTCTCGCCAGCGCGTGGCGTCTTCGGCGAGCTGCACCTGCGTGCCCTGGCCAAACAGCTCGGCGCGCAGCTTGGCGGCGGTATTGAGCCGCAGCAGCCGGGTACGAAACACGCCGATCAGGTCGCACAGCTCGTCGGCCTCGCTCAGGTTGTGGGTGGTCAAGAAGATCGTGCGGCCCTCGGCGCGCAGCTCCCGCACGAAGTCGCGCACGATCTTAGCCGCCTCGGGGTCGAGTCCGGCGGTCGGTTCATCGAGAAAGATAATACTCGGCTCGTGCAGCAGGGCGCGCGCGATCGCCAATTTCTGGCGCATGCCCTTTGAGAAACCGCCGACGATATCGTCGCGCCGCTCCCACAGGCCAAGCATGCGCAGGTAGCGCTCGGTCTGTTGGGCGGCCCGCGCGGCGGAGAGATCGTAGAGGCGACCAAAGAATACCAGGTTCTGGCGGGCGCTGAGCCGATCGTACATGCCTGGTGTCTCGGTCAGCACGCCCACGGCAGCGCGAATTTGCGTGTCCTCGCGCCCAAGCTGGTGGCCAGCAACCGTTGCGCTGCCACTCGTCGGCGCGATCAGCGCGGTCAACATGCGCACGGTGGTGGTCTTGCCCGCGCCGTTTGGGCCAAGAAAGCCGAAGACCGTGCCGGGGGCCAGCTGGAGCGAAAGGTTTTCTACGGCAGTCCGACCGTCGAACACACGGGTTAATTGCTCGATCTCAATCGCGTGCATGAGTTTAGCTGTTTGCTTAAGCGCCTAGATGTAAGCAAGAGTATACAGCTGTTTTGTTCACGAAACAATCCTGTCGGGGCGGGCGGGTGTGGCGTAAGCTTTTGCGTCGCCACCACGGCGGCGGGCTAGAAGCCGCGCCGATAGCACACAAAACACGCTAAAGCGTGTTGGAGCAGTTCAACGCGCTTCAGCGCGTTTTGCATAGCAACAGCGGGTTTCAACCCGCCTGCGACCGGTGCGAGCGCAGAACTATACCTCACCCCAGCGACATCACCTTTTGCACGCTCTCTGAAGCGGTGCTACACTAGCGCCCACTATGAAATCTGTTGGCGTCGCGATTGTTTCTTACAACACCTGCGCATTGCTGCGGGATTGCCTGGCCTCGCTACGCGCCTGCACGCAGCCACTACAAACGGTTGTGCTGGATAATGGCTCGCGCGATGGCAGTCCCGCGATGGTGCGGGCGGAATTTCCAGAGGTTATCCTGCTGGAGCCAGGGCGCAATCTGGGCTTTGCGGCGGGCAACAATTACGCGCTGAACCATCTTTTTGGCGCACCGAATGTTGCGTGCGACACTCCTGCTGCACTGCTGCTCAACCCCGACACGGTTGTGGGCGCCGGCGCGATCGAGGCGCTGGTGGCGTTTCTGGTGGCCCACCCACGTGTGGGCGTGGTTGGACCACGCCTACTCAACCCCGATGGCAGCGTTCAGTCGGCGGCGTTTCGCTTTCCAACCCTGAGCATGACCGCGCTCGATCTGTTTCCGCCGGGCCAGGTGCTGCCCGGACGGCTGTACAACTCCTGGCTGCATGGCCGCTACCCGCACGAGGCCAATGCCAGCCAGCCCTTTTCGATCGACCACCCGCTGGGAGCGTGTATGCTGGTGCGGCGCGAAGTGATTACGCAGACCGGCGGCTTCGACCCGGCCTTTTTCATGTATGCCGAAGAAATCGAGTGGTGCCTGCGCATTCGGCAGGCCGGTTGGGCGATCTGGCAGGAGCCGGCGGCGCGGGTCATTCACCACGGCGGGGCCTCGACCAGCCAGTTCCGCACGAACATGCAGATTGCGCTGTGGGAAAGCCGCATGCGCCTGTTCAAGAAGCATTATTCGGCGGCTGTGGTACGCGCCCACGCAACACTGATCAGGCTGGGCATGCTGCGGCTTACGCTGCTGGCCTGGCGTGATTTCGCCCAGGGCCTGCTCGACCGAAGCGACCTGCGGGCGCGCCTGTGGACGTTCGGCCAGATTCTGCGGCTTCTGTAAGGAACGTATGCAGCTGTCTGTCGTAATCATCGCGCGCGACGAGGCGCGGCATATTGGCGAGGCACTCCAAAGCGCGCGCGGCATCGCCGGCGAGCTGCTGGTGCTGCTCGACGATCGCACGCGCGATGAGACCGCGCAGATCGCCCTTGCCCATGGTGCCCGTGTGGTGCGCGAGCCGTGGCGCGGCTTTGCAGCCCAGCGTAACCGCGCGCTCGACGTGTGCCAGGGCGAGTGGGTGCTGTTCCTCGATGCCGACGAGCGCCTGAGCGCCGAGCTAGCTGCAGAGATAGTGCAGATTGCAGATTGCAGGTTGCCGATTGATCGGAGCCAATCGGCAATCGTTGGCTACTGGATCCCGCGCCACAATCTGTTCTTCGGCCAGGTTGTGCGCGGCGGCGGCTGGTACCCCGACCGCCAACTGCGGCTGCTGCGCCGCACTCAGGCCCGCTACGACGAAACGCAGCTGGTGCATGAGGTCGCCACGCTGGACGGCCAGGCCGGTGCGCTCGACGGCCACCTGACCCACATCAACATCGAGCAGATCGGCGAGTTCTGGCGCAAGCAGCGCAGCTATGCCATCCAGGAGGCGCAGACGCTGTTTCTGGCTGGGCGGCGGGCGCGCTGGCGCAACCAGGCAGGCGCGCCCGCGCGCGAGTTCCTGCGGCGCTTTGTACAGCTGGGCGGCTGGCGCGACGGCCGGCTAGGGCTGCTGCTCTGCGGTACGCTGGCCTTCTTCGAGCTGATTAAATTCGTGCATCTCAAAGCGCTAGAACCCGCTTTCAAATGAGCGCACGCCGAACAGCTAACCACGAAGACTCGAAGACACAAAGGTATGCTGTAGGTCTTTTCGGCCTTCGTCTCTTCTCGTCTTCACACGTATTCGAAAGCTATTGGGGCTAGAGCAGCATGTGTAGCAAACCGCCCTCAGCCCTTAGCCCTCAGCCCTCAGCCCTTATAAAGCTTGCCATCATCATTGTTTCCTGGAACACCCGCGAGTTGCTGCGCCGCGCAATCATCACGGCGCAGGAGTCGCTGGCATCGAGCGACATTCGCTATGAGCTTGTCGTGGTCGACAACGCCTCGCAGGATGGCACACCGGCCATGCTGCAAGTCGAGTTTTCCACGGTGCGCCTGATCGAGGCTGGCAGCAACTTGGGCTTCGCTGGTGGCAATAACCTGGCGCTGCGGGCGCTGCTCGAGGCCGAACCTCCGCCGGAGTATCTGCTGTTGCTCAACCCCGATACCGAAACCATTGGTGCTGCGATTCCGATACTGGTGCGCTTTCTCGATACGCACCTGGATGTGGCGGTGGTTGGCCCGCAGCTGCGCTACCCCGATGGCAGCGTACAATCGTCGCGACGGCGCTTTCCCGATCGCGGCGTGTTCTTTTTTGAAAGCACACCACTGGAAACCTACCTGCCCCAGAATCGCTGGGCGCGGCGCTACCGCATGGACGACCTGCCCGCCGACCACGAGCAAGATGTCGATTGGCTGATGGGCGCAGCGTTACTCGTGCGCAGTGCGGCCATCCGCCGGGCGGGGCTGCTCGACCAGGGCTTTGTGATGTACTCCGAGGAGCTGGAGTGGCAGCAGCGCATCCGGAGGTCAGGGGTCAGAGGCCAGGGGTCAGAACAGGATTTTCCAAGCGCCGCCAATCGCATCGTATACCTGCCCGCGGCCAAAATCATCCACCACGAGGGCCAAAGCAGCGATCAGGCCCCGGCCCGGCGCTACGCCCAATTTCACCAGAGCCGGCTGCGCTATGTGCGTATGACGCTTGGCCCGCCGCACGCGCTGGGGCTATGGGTGTTCCTGCTGCTGGCTTACGGAACCGAGCTGGTGCTGGAGGCCGCCAAGTGGCTGGCCGGCCATAAGCGTGCGCTCCGTGCGCAGCGCGTGCGCGTCTACGGCGTGTTTCTGCGGGCGCTGCTGCGCGGGCCTAACAGAACATAAGTGCCAAAACACCACGGCACCAAAATTTCTCATTCAGTCATCGCAGGGCGCGACATATCGCGCATCTTCGATTGCAGGTATGATATTGATTTGTGCGCCCGCCTAATAGAGATAGGACCTCCGCAGTTGGCGACTTCAGCCTGCGGCAGCGTGGGAAATCTATCTTTTCTGTTTCGCTTTTTGGTGGCTTGCACCAAAAAGCGAAACAATTGTTAGGTATTTCCTTGCCCGCCGCAGGCGAAACGAAAGCGCTTGAGCAACTGCGTAACTCCTAAGAGAACAAAAAACAAAGAAACACAGAACAGTATTGCTCCGCCGCATTTCAAAAGCATGTCCGCTTTGTTCTTTGTTCTTTGCTTATGTGATCTCCCTATAAGCTTGTAGCTGAAGCTCGGCACGGGCCAGATAGTCCTCATACTGGCGCTGGGCAGTGGCCTGCCAGTCGGCGGGGCGCGCGGCCAAGCGCGGGTCGAGACCGCGTGGCACCTCGTACAGTGTGCGTGCCACCCGCAGCGCCCACCAGACCAGCATGATTGTGTGGTAGGCCTGAATACGCAGCGGCGCGGCTGTGTCGCCGGTGCGGCTGGCATAGGCCTCGACCAAGGCCAGCCAGGGGGCATCAGGCGGGTAGGCCGGGTGGGTCATCAGGTCGGCCCACTCGAACGCCGGGTCGCCCCAACCGCTGTTCTCCCAGTCGACCGACGCCCAGCCGCCCCTGCGCGCAATGAAGTTGCGCCAGTTGCCATCGACCCGACACAGCGCGACAGGTGGCGCGTCCCACTGCGGCGGTTGCCAGGTGCTGAACCGGTCGAGCAGCCGCTGGAGCGTGGCCGGGCGCTCGGCGAGCGGCAGACGCGCCAGCTGCGCTTCGACTAGCGCGTTGCCCGTCGCGCCACTGGCGGCGTTGAGCGTGGCCTGGGGTATATCCTGGCCGGCACGTTGGGGCGTGATCGCGTGGATGGCGCAGTAGTGGTCGAGCAGTGCCTGCCATTCGGCTGTACTCATTGGTGGGCGGTCGAGCGTGTCGCCGTCGAGCCAGGTCTGAACCACAACCGGCTGCGTGTAGCTGTCGCGGTCGAGCAACAGCGCACGCGGCGCGAAGCTTCCCCCGGCGCGCGCGATCGCCCGCAGCGCCGCGTCCTCGCGCCCAGCGCGATCGCGCGCATCGCGAATGGTTTGCTTGACGGCAAAGCACTGTATTCCGCGCGT
>JACMIM010000353.1 GCA_014381165.1 Roseiflexaceae bacterium | reverse complement strand
GTCGGGCGTGATCTCGGATGATGGTAGTTTCATGTGTTATTTTTCCAGACCCGTTGTTTGCAACCCGGCATTTTTGGCCCCGGCGCTGAAGCGCCGGGCTATTTGACCCATGACCCCTGATCCCTGACTTCTAAGTTATACCACGTAATTCTTAACAGCTGCTTACGGGCGCGTGAGAGCAGCGTTTGTTATACTGGTGTTATGTGACACGAGTTGCGCACGGGGCTACGAGAACGTTGCACGCATTGTGTGCAGTCAATGCCCCCAACGCATACGTAGAGGCGAACACGAGGTTCGCCCCTACGCGAATGGATGCATTGAGGTAGGGGCGAACCTCGTGTTCGCCCAGGCGTAATGAGGAACTCATGACCAACCAGTCCGAGCAGCGTCCCTATTTTTGCACTCCGGCGATTTCGCCCGATGGTAGCTTGATTGCGTTTGGCTATACCGCCGATATTTGGCTGGTCGATAGTGCGGGCGGCGCGGCCTCGCGCATGACCGGCTTCCGTGCGCGCCACGAGGCCCCGCGTTGGTCGCCGGACGGCCGCACGATCGCTTTTTCGTCGAATCGGGTCGGCAATGGTGAAATCTATCTGCTGGCTGTCGATGGTGGTGAAACCGAGCGATTGACCTTTCACGATAGCCTCAGCACGCCAGAAGCCTGGTCGCCCGATGGCGCGTTCCTCTACTTCAGCTCCACGCGCGATCTTCAGGGCAGCGCGTTCTACCGAGTGGCGCGCACTGGTGGCACGCCAGTATCGTGGCTGAATCAGCCGTATGAGCACCTGGAGCATCTGGCAGTCTCGGCGGATGGCGGCAAGATGGCCTTCAACATTACGCGCAACAGCTGGTGGCGGCGCGGCCCGACCATGTTCGGCAGCGGCGAGCTGTGGGTCGCCAGTAATATGTTTGACGCCGACGATTTCCGTCGAATCAGCTCGGAGTACTCTGGCCGCAATCGCTGGCCGATGTGGACCCCCGATGGGCAAGCGCTGTATATCGTCTCTGATCGCAGTGGCACTGAAAACATCTGGCGGCTTGACTTGGAAGACGGCAGCGCCGAGCAACGAACGCACTTCGGCGCTGGCCGCGTGCTGTGGCCGACACTCAGCGCCGACGGCCGCACCATGGTGTTCGAGCGCGAATTTGGCATCTGGCGGCTCGATCTCGCCAGCGGCGAGGCTGCCCCCGTGCCGATTCGCGCCCGCGCCGATATCACCATGTCGGCGGCGAGCACGGCGCTGGTCTCGCGCGAAGTGGCCGAGCTGGCGCTCTCGCCCGACAACAAAAAGCTGGCGTTTGTCGCCCAGGGTGACATTTTTGTTGATTTTGCCGATAAGGAAACCGACAAGGAACGACGCCAGGGGCCATCGTTTGCAGTCACCAGCACGCCATTTCGCGAGGACGATGTGGCTTGGTCGCCCGACAGCCGCGCCCTGGTCTACACCGCCGATCGTACTGGCGATCCGCAGGTGTATCGCTATGATTTTGGCGCGCGGGCCGAGCAGCAGCTTACGACCAGCCAGGGTGTCAAGCACACGCCACGCTATTCGCCAGATGGCAAGTGGCTGGCGTATGGTGTGGGCCGCCAGGAGATTCGGCTGATCGAGCTGGCGAGCGGCGACGATCGGCCCTGGATCAGCGCCGCATTCTGGGCTGGCATGTCGTTCGCCTGGTCGCCCGACAGCCGCTGGGTGGTGTTCTGCGCCCGCGACAGCCAGATGTTCACCAACTTATATGTACAGCAGCGCGACGAACAGACGCCGCGACAGATCACCTTTCTCAGTAATATCTCGGCCTACCTGCCGCGTTGGTCGCCGGACGGGCAGTTCATCCTATTTTCGACCGCACAGTACCGCCGTGAATCGCAGATCGCGCGGGTCGATCTGAAGCCGCGTCAGCCGCAGTTCCGTGAGGATGATTTCGAAAAGCTGTTCGAGCAGGACCGCAAGCAGCAGGTCGAGCCGGTGCCCGCAGATGCGCCGGAAGATCTGCCTGATGATTCGCCTGCCAGTGTGGAAGTGCCCGCCCCGGCCGATATGCTGGACGCGCCAGTGGCGGAAGCAGCGCCGGAACGCGCCGCCCCGCCTGCTGCGCTTGAGACCAAGGCTGTCGAGATCGTTTTCAACGGCATTGCCAGAAGGCTGCGCATTCTCTCCGAGCCGGAGCTCAACGCCATGCCGCTGGCGATCAGCCCGGACAGCCGCGACCTGATCTTCCTCGCGCTGGTGCTTGGCAAGCGCAACCTGTGGACGATGCCGCTGGACGATGCGCGCGCCGACAGCCCGCCGCGCCAGCTGACCACGACCACCGGCAGCAAGTGGGCGGCCCAGTTTACGCAGGAAGGCAAGGCTTTTTTCTATATCGACAGTGGCCAGATCTACACACGTAAATTCCCAACTGGCGAGCCAACCCTGCTGCCAGTCGCTGCCGAAGTGACGCGCGATTTCGCCCACGAGCGCAGCCAGGTGTTCGATGAGGCTTGGCGTGTGCTGCGCGACAATTTCTATGACCCAACCTTCCGTGGCCAAGATTGGGCTGCCGTGCGCGACCGCTTTCGCCCGTATGTGGCTGGCGTGCAGACCCGCAGCGAACTGCGCGCGCTGCTTCAGCTGATGGTTGGCGAGCTGCGCGCCTCGCACTTGTGGGTGTCAAGCCCCGGCGGCCGCAACCGTAATGGCTATTTGGGTGTGCTGTTCGACCAAGCGGCGCTAGCCGAGCGCGGCGTGCATGTGATTACGACGGTGATTCCCGACGGCCCAGCTGCGCTGGCTGATGTAGTCAGTGGCGAAACACTCCACGCGATCAATGGTGTGCGGCTTGAACCTGGCAGCTCGATCGACGCGCTGCTGGCCGGCTGCGTCGGTCGCCGCGTGCGGCTGGGGCTAACCGCGCAAGATGGCGCACAGCGTGAGGTGGCGGTGCGCCCGGTCGGCGTGAGCGAATACCGCTGGCTGCGCTACCGCACCTGGGTCTATGCCAACGAGGCGTATGTCCATCAGGCCAGCGCTGGGCGGCTGGGCTATGTGCATATCTACGACATGGATTACGCTTCCTACCGCCGCTTCATGGCCGATCTGGACGCCGAGACGTACCGTAAAGAAGGTGTCGTGATCGATGTGCGCTTTAATCCTGGCGGCCACATCGGCTCGTTCATCCTCGATGTGCTGGCGCGACGCACGGCGCTAACGCATGCCTTCCGGGATCAGCCGCCCGCTAATTCAGCGCTAATGAATGGCAACCGCGTGCTCAACAAGCCGACCGTGATGGTGATCAACGAACGGTCGTCGTCGAATGCCGAGATGTTTGCCGAAGACTACCGGCGGCTTGGTTTGGGCAAGGTGGTGGGCCGGCCCACGGCGGGCGCGGTGATCGGCACGGTGCCGCACACACTGCTCGACGGCACCTCAATCGGTGTGCCACGCTACCGCATTCTAACGCTTGATGGTGAGGATTTGGAGGGCACTGGACGCGCGGTGGATCAGGATGTGGCGTTGCCGCTTGGCGCGGCTGCTCGTGGGCGCGATCCGCAACTCGATGCGGCGGTGGCGCTGCTGTTGAGTGAAATCGACACGGCGGGGCGAGCTGCACTGATAACACGACAAGATGACAAGATGACAAGATGACAAGATGACAAGATGACAAGATGACAAGATGACAAAATGACAAGATGACAAGATGACCGGCG
>JACMIM010000352.1 GCA_014381165.1 Roseiflexaceae bacterium | reverse complement strand
TGCCGAAGCCAGCCTCGCCACGCCCGAAACTGTATCGCCGCGAAACAGATCGGCTATCGAGCTGACCATTGGCACACCGGGGACGAGAAACAGCACCGACGCGCTGATCGCCGGGGCCGCGAATTGCGCGCCCGCCAGGGTGGCCAGCCCATAGGCCAGCGCCGAAGCAAACAGCGCGGTCAGGCCAGTCATCAGCGCACGGCTTAGGGTTTGCTGGTGCAGCCACTCGCGCAGCAGAAAGGCCAGCGCCGCCGCGACAAAGGTAATTGCCAGCTCGGGCACACCGCCACCAAACAGCAGCGACAGGCAACCACAGGCCAGGCCCACCCCAGCTGTGGTCAGCCAGCGGTTGTACAGGCGCGGTTGGCTGGCCACCTGGCTCAACCGCTCGCGCACCTGCGCCACCGAGAGCGCGCCGCCCGCCGCCGCGCGCGAGATTGCCAGCACACCAGCCACCCGGCTCAGGTCGACACCCGAGCGCACAATCCGCTGGATGCGTGTACGGTGCTCGCCCCGCGAGTACACCGTGGCAATCAGCCCAGTCGGCGTGACATACACATCGCACCACTCCGCGCCAAGCGCCGTCGCCAGCCGATGAATCGTCTCCTCGACCCGCGCCGTGTTTGCGCCATTTTCGATCATCAGCTGGCCGCCCTGGAGCGCGGCAGCCAATACTTCGCGTAGGCCATTGCGCGAAAGCGGCACGACAGGCTCGACGGGAGGCCAGGACGAAAGCAGCCGCTCCAGGTCGGCTGCTGCGCTTGATCCGCTCACGCTCCACCTCGGCGCGGTGGGCGCGCGGGCTTCTGCGCGCTGGGCCGCCGCACCTGCGCGCCGTCGTCCTCCGGCCCCAATTGCGATTCCTCGCCAAGATGTTCGTAAGGATCGGCCAAAGGCGATGGAGTGTTACCCGCCGAAGGCTGGCCCCCAGACGCCGGTAATTTTGTTTGAACGTTGAGCTTCGAGCGTTGTTCATCGCGCCAGGCCAGCCGTTCGCGCACCGCCTGCTCGAAGCCATGGTTGGTTGGCTCATAGTAGCGCCGTCCGGCGAGATTGGGCGGGAAATGCTCCTGCTCGACTTGGGCGTTCTCATAGTCGTGGGCGTATTTGTAGCCTTGGCCGTAGCCCATGCCCTTCATAAGTCCAGTCGGCGCGTTGCGCAGATGCAGCGGCACCGGCTCGTTGCGGCTCTCGCTCACATCCTTCATGGCTGCCGTAAACGCGCTGTAGACTGCATTACTCTTGGGGGCCTGCGCGAGGTACACTACCGCCTGAGCCAGCGCCAAGTCCGCCTCGGGCCGTCCCATGAAGTGAACCGCCTGCTGCGCCGCGATCGTCTGCGGCAGCGCCTGCGGATCGGCCAGGCCGATATCCTCGACGGCCATTCGCACCACCCGCCTGACAATGTACAGCGGGTCTTCGCCGCCGTCGAGCATGCGGCCAAGCCAGTACAACGCCGCATCTGGGTCGCCATCGCGCACACATTTGTGCAGGGCCGAGATCGCATTGTAGTGCAGCTCGCCGCTTTTATCGTAGCGGGTCGCCCGGCTTTGCAGCGCCTCACGAATGTCCTCGACCGTGATCAGCTTTCTGCCAACCGCTGATGGAGCTTTCGATACGACCGCCGCCTCTAATGCGTTCAGTGCCGTGCGCGCGTCGCCATTGGCCATGTTCAGCAGGTAGCCACGCGCATCCGCCGCCAGCAGCGCGTTCTGCTCACCCAGGCCACGCTCGCCGTCGGCCAGCGCCCGATCGACCAGCGTGCCGATCTGCTCGTCGGAGAGCGCCTCTAGTGTGAACACGCGCGCCCGCGAAAGCAGCGCCCCGTTGACCTCGAACGAGGGATTTTCGGTGGTCGCGCCGACCAGAATAATCGTGCCGTCCTCGACATACGGCAGCACTGCGTCCTGCTGGGCTTTATTGAAGCGATGAATCTCGTCGATGAACACCACGCTGCGCTGGCCAAACATGCCCAGCCGGTCTTGGGCCTCTTTGACCACGCGCCGCAGGTCGGCCACACCGGCGGAAACCGCCGAAAGCGGCTCGAAGTGCGCGTTGGTGTGCTGCGCGATAATCTGGCCCAGCGTAGTCTTACCGCTGCCTGGCGGCCCCCACAGAATCAGCGAGAACAGCTGATCGCCGCTGATCGCGCGGCGCAGCAGTTTGCCCTCGCCGACAATCTCTTCCTGGCCGACGAACTCCTCCAGCGATTGCGGGCGCATGCGTGCGGCCAGCGGTGCTTGGGATTTAAGCGCGTCGGCGCGCTGGGTATCGAATAGTGTCTTCTGCTGCTTTGGCATGTCTGGCTTCCTCGTGCGGCTTCTGCCGCATGATACCACATGCGAATGGCGCACTTTGGTATAATATGCCTCATTTGGAAGAACCAGCGCGGCCAGGCCGCCGATAGGAGACACCCATGCTTTCGAGCCGCCCGACCCTGGCCCAACACCTGCTGCCACAGGTTCACCCCGTTGTTCGCGGTGCTATGTTGGCCGTGCTTGGCAGCGTGCTGCTGGCGCTATGTGCGCGCGTTAGCTTCTTTTTACCCTGGAATTTGCTGGTGCCAGTGACCATGCAAACCTTCGGCGTGCTGCTCCTTGGCGCGCTGTACGGCCCGCGCCTCGGCGCAGCAACCATGCTGCTGTACCTGGCCGAAGGGCTGGCCGGGCTGCCCGTGTTCTCGGCTGGGCGCAGCGCCTGGTCGCCTAGCAGCATCCCTGGCGTGCCGCTGATACTCGGCCCGACGGCTGGTTATCTGCTCTCGTATCCGCTGGCCGCCGCTCTGGTAGGCCTCCTAGCTGCGCGCGGCTGGGATCGCAGCGTGCGCTCGGCCGTCCCGGCCATGCTGCTTGGCAATGTGGTCATCTTGCTGTGTGGCTTCGTCTGGCTGGCGGCAGCCACCGCGCTGCTGACTGGCACCGTCAACATCACTGCCCTGCTTGGCGCTGCCGTCATGCCATTTCTACCCGGCGATGCAGTCAAACTGCTGCTGGCGGCCCTGGCCCTGCCTGGCGGCTGGGCGCTGCTGCGCCGGAATTAGATCCCGGCGCAGCAGCGCAAAGTGGGGGTGGGGGCACAGCCCCCGGAAAAATCCCCTTCCTTTTTACGATTCTGGTTAGAATGCTATAGTACTCAGCGCACCATTCGGGGCATAGCTGGGTGGGAGATTCGTGCTATTGAACGGATGCGAGTGCTCTTGTATGATAGACATTAGAAAGGCGCTGCCCCGGCTCACCAAGCTGGACGCACACGGAGTTCCCCGCATTACCATCTACATAGCACCCCTCCACCCTCACGATCTACCCCAATCGTCGAGCTGGGCCAGTGGCCGCGCCTCTTTCTAACATTTGTAACAGCAACGGCTCCGCGATTATCGCGGAGCCGTTGCTGTGTCGTTCAGACCCGCTATCGCTACTTCAGGCCGCTGGTGGCAATCCCCTCGACAAAAAAGCGCTGGGCCAGCATAAAGATCACGAATGGCACCACCACGGCAATCGCCGCGCCAGCCATCACCAGGTTGGCGCTATCGGCGGCGCGGCCCTGCAACACCATCAGCGAAAGCGTCAGCACATGGTTCTCGGTGCTGCCGGCGTTGATCACAATATATGGCCAGACAAATGAGTTCCAGGCGTACAGAAACGAGAAGGTGGCCTGGGTCGCAATCGCCGGGCCGGCCAGTGGCACGAAGATCTGCCACAGCACACGGAAGCGTGACGCGCCATCCATGAAGGCCGCCTCCTCCAAATCTTTGGGTATCTGGAGAAAGAACTGGCGCATCAGAAACGTACCATAGGCGCTGAACAGCCACGGGATGATCAGCGAGGCCATGCGATCGACCCAGCCCACGGCCACCATCAGCTGGTACATCGGCACGATCAGCACCACAAACGGCACCATGAGCGTGCCCAGGTACAACAGAAACAGGCCGTCGCGCCCAGGGAACTGCATGCGCGCAAACGCAAAGCCGCCCAGAATCGAGGTTACGACCTGGCCTAATACCACCAGAATCGTCACCAGCATGGTATTAGTCAGGCTGCGATCGAGTGTTTGCAGGCGCAGCACCGCGCCATAGTTGCCCCACTGCGCGGCGACCCGTTCGACCGGCGCAGTGGTGCGTACATTCTGCACCACCGAGCGGCTGGGGTCGTTTGGATCCTCGAAGCGGCCAAATGCGGTGCGCCGCACTTCGATCACCTGGATGGTCTGGCCGTCCACCACGATCTCCCACAGCGGCTCCTGCTCACCATCCACCGCCACCGAGGTCTGGTTTGTAAAGCCGCCGACCGGCTTGGCCTCTTTGAGCGGCTGCTCATACTCGCTGGCCAGATTATCCGGCGCGGCGTACACGCCAATCCGGATGCCCTCTTCGGCCAGAATGAACTGCGCCGGCTGGCCCTCATAGGTCACATTGAACAGCGTTTGCGGCTCTGGATTTCCTGGCGTGGTGACTTGTACCGGTGAAAAGGGCAGCAGACGCGGCGGCGATCGGAACACGTCGGTCGAGAGCTTGAGCGACGTGAAGAACATGAACAAAAATGGAAATAGAATCAGCAACCCAAACACACCCAGAACGCCATACGCCCCGATGTTGGTCAGCAGCCGTTGCGTTTTATAGTTTTGGCGCATAGAAACTCCTGGTAGGTGTTGTGTGTTCCCTGTTCCGAACTTTACAACACGCAACACGTTCTACGCATCGCTGTAGCGCCGCGAGATACGGAGTTGTGCAAGCGTAATCAAAAAGATGAAGAAGAACAGCACCCAGGCCACTGCCGCCGAATAACCCTGCTGGAAGTCCTTGAAGCCCCGCTGATACAGGTACAGCACCGAGGTCAGCGTGGCGTTGTTCGGGCCGCCGCCGGGTGGTGGTGTCATGACCACCACCTCGGAGAACACTTGCAGCGTCGAGATCAGCGTCGTGGTCACCACAAAGATTGTGGTAGGGGCCAGCAGCGGCAGCGTCATCGAGCGAAAGCGTTGAGCGCCGGTGGCCCCGTCGATCTCGGCGGCCTCATACACTTCACCAGGAATGCCTTGCAGGCCAGCCAAAAACAAGATCGTGTTGAAGCCCAGCAGCTGCCAAGCCGCCATGATGATGATCGACAGCAGCGCGGTTTGCTGGCTGGAAAGCCAGGCGATGTCGGGCGGCGGCAGGTTCAGGCCAGGAATGACATTCAGCACGCCGACCATGGCACTCAGGCCGTAGTTCAAAAAGCCGACATTCGAGTTGTACAGCCACTTCCAAATCACTGCCACGCCGACCACGCCGGCAATGCTGGGGATAAAGTATATCGCGCGGAAGAATTGCATGCCAGGAATTTTCGTATTCAGGATGTTGGCGATCAGCAGCGGCGGAACGACCGCGAGCAGTGTTGTGAACAGACAGAAGATCGCCGTGTTGCCCAGCGCGATCCAAAACTGCTTGTCTTTTGCACCAATGATATAGTCGCTGCCAAACAGCGAGAAGCGCGTCAGTTCGACATAGCGGGCTTGCAGCACCGTGCTTGCGCGCTGGCCAGATTCCTGGAGTTGCGCAAAATCAAGGCTAAAGATATCAACGTAGTTGCGGATGCCAACAAATGCTGCGGTAAATCCATCGGAGTTTGTCAGGCTGAGGTAGAGCGAAAACAGCAGCGGCCCAGCGAAAAAAAGCACAAAGCCAAGTAGATTCGGCGCAATAAACATGTAGCCGCTGAGCATCTCCGAATCGCGGCTGGTGGCCCCAAAATAAGCCGCCGATTGCGGGCGAAACACTGCCCAGAACATCAGGCCGAACAGCAGTGCGCCTGCCAACAGCAACAAGCCGTTAGGAGTCAGCAGTTGCGTAAGCACAAAGAACAGGCCCTGGAGTGCGCCCATGAGCAACAACATGGCCGCGATCGAGCCAAGCATGAGGCCATTGCCGATCCGATGCAGCGTGCGCTGAAAGCTGGGATCATGGCTGTAGCTGTCGCCAACGCCGCCGATCAGAAAGCCAATCATCACGCCGCTGAGCCAGAACACCTGGCTGCGGAAGCGATCGCCAACCACATCCAGGCCAAGGAACACGCCCGCCGCATTCAGCGCTGCCAGCACGAATCCAGTCAAGCCCAGATAGTTGAGAATGACCGAGAACGCGCGTCCAGCGTGCTTGCGCTGCACCAGCATCACCGCAGCGTAGACGTTCAGCGGAACCCACGCGGCGACAACCGCTAGCGCTGCGATGCGCAGCCATTCGCGCGGCCAGGTGGTCTGAAAAAGCGTAAACAGCACACCAGCGCCAGCCAACGCCAGCAGGACGTGCCAGACTGCGGCGACGCGCGCGGTCAGCGCCGGGTTGCCTTCCGCCGCCTGCGCCGGAATAGTCGTCGTTGCCATAGGTTTTTCCTTGTTCTCGATGTTGGCGCTGCGCGCCAACATCGAGAACAAATGGTAGGCCAAAAGCCGTTTGGCGGCGCAAACGCCGCCAAACAACGCATACGCTTACTGGTTGAAGGCCAGGTTAGCTTCGTCGCAGACGCTGTTAGCGTACTCCTCGATCGTGAGGTCGCCATTCAGCACTGCAGTCACCTTCTCATTCATTATGCGGTCGTACTCCGGCCACGAGCCAGCCCACAGCGGGCCTTCGGCAACCGGGTCGTTCTGCAAGGCATTGATGAAGGCTTGATTATTCTCAGGCGGCGTGAAACCTAGGAAAGCGTCGATCGCTTCATCGGACACGCGGCTGGGAATGTTCGCGCCGAGCGAAGCGTTCTCGCCCTGGGTCTCGGCTGCGGTCAGCGCCTGCACCAGCTGCCTGGCGGCCTCGGGGTTCTCGGTGTTCTT
>JACMIM010000036.1 GCA_014381165.1 Roseiflexaceae bacterium | reverse complement strand
TGCTCGCTGGCGGGTGGGCGTTGGTGCGGAGATGCGGCGGCGTGCGGAAGCCTAGTTTCCCTACAGCGCTCTAAGAGCAGAATGGCAGGCGCTCAGTAGCCGGTACACCGGCAGACACGACAACGCACCAGCCTCACTGGTATGACTGAGCGAACGATGATGTATGGACTACTGCCGAGACCTGTGTGCTGGCAGGTAGGTCTCATGATTGTGCTCCACGTAGCAGCACGAGGTGCCGGCTTAGTTCTGCGTGAACATCTGGTCAGTAAACGCACTGCGTCCGCAAAATTACGTCCTGCCTTAAAGCGCATCGCAGTGGGAAAGAGGCTAACGAGCTAGATGGGGAGAGACGTGTTGCAAAAATCGGTCTGACAAAATCGCGCTGGCTGGAGCGTCGGAATGAAACGCGGTGTTATCCCGCCAATTCAGCGCAGATTCATAACCGCGTAGTGGCCTTCGATGTATGGGAAGCGCGCCGCTAGATCAGACGCAAGCTCGACCCCCAAGCCGGGGTGTTTGGGAATGGTCAGCCCGCCCGCCTTGATCTGCGGTGGTTCAGCCACTATTGCCCATTGCAGTGGCCCCTGAATCATGCAAAGCTCCAAACTGTGCGGGCGCGGCAGTGCGGCAACATAATGTGCATTCGCCATTGTCATCAAGCCGTGGTGCCAATTATGTGGTATCACAGGCACATCGTAGCGCTCGGCCATCTCGGCAATGTGTAACGCCTCGGTGATGCCGCTACACGCGACATCCGGCTGCACAATCTTGAAGCAGCGCTTTTCGAAATACGGCCGAAACTGTTCTAATGTGGTGAACTGCTCGCCACCGCTGATCGGCATCTCGACCATGGCACTCAGCCGCGCGTAGGCGTCGATTTCTTCATAGGGAAAGGGCTCCTCGAACCAGGCAAATCCTAGTTGATCGAGTCCTTTGGCCATTACAAACGCTTGCTCTACCGACAGCCGCTTGTTGCCATCGACCATCAGTCGCATACGAGCGCCCACGGCAGTGCGAAGTTCGGTCATCAGTTCAAGGAAGCGCTCGGTTGTCACATTGTCCCAGCGCCACTCGGTGCCAATTCGCACTTTGCATGCCGTGTAACCAGCGTCACGGTAGCCAAGCGTTTCCGTGATAAGTTGCTCGGGGTCGCGCCAGTCGTAGCGACAGCCGCTGGATGCATAGAGTTCGATCTGCTGTGGTGCTCCCGGCCTGAGTAGTTCGCACAGTGGCACGCCTGCCAACTTGGCGCGTAAATCCCACAATGCTGTGTCAATCCCGGCAATTGCGGCGTCGTGTGGGTTGATGAATGGCACGAGGTTGTAATCGGCAATCCGCCCATTAGGATGCAGCTGCGTTGCGGCTTCGCGCACGGTACGTCCAATAAGCTTGGCGCTCAACCACGCAACCCAGTCGCGAATGAGGTGTGGAATGCCATACGGGCAGGCTTCGCCAATCCCGCTCACCCCTTCATCGGTATGCACAACGACCAGCGCACAGTCGGCTTTGATCGTGCGCCCGCTGCCAGTGATCCATTGTTCGGCTGGCTCGTGCATGCGTGAAAGGCATAACGTTTCGAGGCTGGTAATCTTCACCGCGTAGGCTCCTGCGCCATGCGCCATTGTTCGTATTCGGCACGGCCTTCATCACTCAGCGGGTAGTATGTCCAGATCGAGCCGCCTTCGGCCAAACGCTGGCGGCTAAACGTTTCCCAATCTTCGTGCGCCAATGTTTGCGTAAGCACCAGTTCGGCCATCCGCGCTGGTACCAGCACCGCGCCGTCGTCATCAGCAATGATGATGTCGCCGGGAAGCACGAGCACACCGCCGCATGCCACCGGCACATTGTAGGCCCACGGAAATTGGCCGGCCTGCGAGGCATAGTTCGGCGTCACGCCCTGCGCCCAAATCGGTGTGCTAATTGGTGCGACCTTGGGCCAATCACGCAGAAACCCGTCGACGACAATTCCCGCGCCGCCACGTCCTTTGAAGTACGTGATCAGCATTTCGCCCAAGCAGCCGGTATAGGGGTCGCCATTTGCCTGCACCGCCAGCACATCCCCCGGCTGTACACTGTCGAGTACATGCCACAACGCGCTTGACCGCTCGACATATTCCTGCTCAATACCGCTGGCAACATCTTCGCGCTGCGGCATGAATTGCAGCGTCACTGCTGGGCCGACGACTTTTGCGCCCGGCTGGCGGGTGGCTGGCCCGCGAATGAAGCTGTGCCGTATACCGAGTTTATGCAAAACGGCGCTTGCGGTTGCGCTGCTGACAGCATGCATATGCGCGATCAGATCTGCGTCGGGGCGCGTAAAAGCCGGGCCAGAGATCGGTAGCGCAATAACAGGCGACGGGAGTTGAGTGTGTGCGCCATTGTGTACAGCCTTCATTGATTCCTCATGATTAGATTGTTCGTTGATAAGTTGGAACATGTGTCCAACGCTGGAGTTCTGCCGTAAGATGCATACGTGTGCTTGGCGGCATGACGATACGCAGCATCGGTCCGTCGATTGACGTGTCAAATTGTGCTATGTCCACAGGCGGTGCCGCATAAGCCGTTGTGCCTGGCCGACCGGGGTAGGTGCTGGTGAGGAAGTCATAGCGCACCCTGCCAAAGCGATGCTCACCAAAAGCGCCAGCCTGTATACGGAGCGCGCGCGTTTGGAACGGGCTGATGTTGACAATCTGGAGCGTGATGTGGTCGATCGTCACGCGCTCGACCAGCGCTGCAACATCCGGCGGCAGGCCGGGCCGCTGGCGTTCGTCGTCGAAATAGCGCAGTGGTGCAATCAGCAGCCCACCATTATAAATAGGTTGCGGTGCGCCAAGCGTCAATTGCACCAGTGCTTCGGTCGTGAGCGGGTTCAACCGTTGCCAGTGGTGGATGTCCATGCTGTCGATCCGCTCCTGCACCATGAAATCTCGCGTATCTTGCCGAATCTGTTCCAGCCGTATTGCCACTTGTTCCAGGGCAACACCAAGAATTTGCTCAGGGTACGCTGGATTCTCGCCATGGAGAAAGCAAAACCAGGGCTGTTCATGCCCAGCATCTTCCTTGGTGCGGAACGAATGAACCGTTTGCCAATCGTATGATTCGGCGGCACGGAGCGTTTCAATGCGCGCTCGATCTGCTGGGTCGTGTGTGACATGCCAGAGCGCAACCGGATAGATCGGCGAAAGCGGCTGCTCATCGAACCAGCCGTGGTCACCATAGCGGTATGGCACGACAAAGGTTTCGTACGATTCACCGAGCGCCATCATTTGGTTCGTCCAATGATGCTCCAGACTCATGGCCAGCGTGCGGATATCGGCGATGCGCCCATGGCCAAGGACAGCATCAAGTTGGGCGCGCGGCAGATCAAGATAGCCATGGTCGCCAGTCGCAAGCAACGCGCCAGTGGCGGCAACAATCGTTGCGTAGCCGATGCTGTAGATGCCGTGCGGCCACGTCCAGCCATACAACCCGCCGTACCACTTGCCGCCCATGTATTCGCCAACCATTCCGGACAACCCAACGTTATCGGGAATCAGGCCGCCATTCGCCGTGGCCCGTTCAAGCCAGCCGCCGACATAGGTTGCAACCCATGCGCGGTATGCGGCATCGCCTGAAAGTAGCAGGGCATTAGCAATAAGGCTCACCACGCCGAGATTTGCTGCGACATCGCCTTTACCCATACGCGCCTGCATGGCCGCACCCATCCGTCGCGCCAGATCGGCGTCTTTAAGGTCGTTGAAGTGCGTAATTCCCGATACATCGTGATACGGCAAGCCGTAGGGTGCCATATAGCCAACCCACGGGTAGGCTGCCTCGTCCTCGAAATAGCCCCAACTCGGGCCATCGCTCCCATTCATGGGCGCGCGAATGATGTTATGAACAGCGTCGTAGTTTGGCGCGTCGGGGTCGACACCAATAAACATATCTGCGAAACGGCGTGCCCGTGTCCGGTGCTTGGGATTCGTTGGATCAGCGAGGCAAAGCAGGTAGAAGTAGGTGTAGTGTTCGCTTTGATGAAACTGGTCGTAGCCACGCTCGTACTCGCGGCGAACTCGCCCCAATGCTGTGAGTTGCACCGTAATCGCGTCCCACGCGCGGTCGGCTTGCTCCAGCACATGGCTGCCACCGCCAAGCAGATAGTACAGCGGCCAGTTGACGAAGGCTTCATAAAAATCGTCAACGCCATCGCGCTGGTGATAATCGTCGTGCCAGCGGTCGGGCCAACGCAGGCCGCCGTCCTCGCGGGTGTATTTTTCGAGAAACGAATACACCGCCTGATCGAGCACATCGAACAGCCGCCGTTCGAGGATTGCCCACGTCGGCGGCATTTGGCATGGAACGGTTGCGGTCAGCGTGGGAACCTCGTCGACCATGATGTGTACTCCACCACTTCACGAACGGGCGCGAACTGACTGACGAACTACCAAGGTAACGTCGAGCAGCGTTGTGCTGGGAACAGCCGTAGGGTCGGCGGCGCGCGCTTGCAGCCGCTGCACGGCTGCCGCGCCGATCGCTTCTTTCGGCACGCGCACTGTGGTCAGCGGCGGTGTCAGGTGCTGCGCCATATCCACGTCGTCGAAACCGACCACTGATACATCATCCGGCACGCTGCGCCCAGCCTCGCGCAGGGCCTTGATCGCGCCAATCGCCGCCATGTCGTTGGCGCAAAAAATGGCCGAGAAAGCCTGCTTGCGGCGCAACAACCGCCCACATGCCTCGTAGCCGCCCTCGGTTGTCAAGTTGCTAGGTTCCACAAGCAATGGGTCGAACGTCACCCCTGCGTCGGCGAGCGCCGTACGATACCCTTCGGCACGGCGCTCCTGGGTATACAGCGTCTGGCAGCGTGGGTTTGCGGGGTCGGCTGGTCCGCTGATAAAGGCAATCTCGTGGTGGCCCCGGCTCACAAGGTAGTCGACTGCTTGCCGCGCGCCGTCGAAGCTATCACAGGCAACAGCGTCGATGCCGCTGCGCGGAGCGTAACTTTCG
This sequence comes from Roseiflexaceae bacterium, assembly GCA_014381165.1. Classification (GTDB taxonomy): domain Bacteria; phylum Chloroflexota; class Chloroflexia; order Chloroflexales; family Roseiflexaceae; genus JACMIM01. Next base: position 340 of record JACMIM010000036.1, on the reverse strand, counting down.
ACCACAACCAATGGCAGTTTCGTGCTTTGAATCGTAAGCAAGCCTTCCGCGCTGATCGGCCCAACGATCAGCAGGCCACTCGCACGCAGATCGTAGATCGCCGTCAGGAGTTGCTCGGGTGTACGCCGCAAGGTATCAATTGCGCGGTAGCTGAGGCGCAAGTTCGCCCGCTCGGCCTCGCGCTCGACCCCGGCGAGAATATGCGACCAGAACGGATTGGTGGTGACCGAACTACCTTCATTGACCGGACTATACAGAAATGCAATATCACGTAACGCGCGGCTACTAGGCTGTGCTGCTACACCGCGACCACTTGGGCCGGGGTAGCCCAACTCCGAGG
>JACMIM010000035.1 GCA_014381165.1 Roseiflexaceae bacterium | reverse complement strand
AGCCGGCTATCGACGATCACACGCAATGGGTCGCGGCCCGGCACATGGCGCACCGTCAGGCGCGGGTTATCGGCCAGCAGCGTGCCAATGCCCACCACCACCGCATCGTGCTCGGCGCGCAGTTGGTGCCAGTACGCCACCGACGCGCCGCCGCCGATCCACTGCGAGCTGCCGTTGGCCGTGGCTAGGCGTCCGTCGAGGGTTTGGGTATAGCAGAGGGTGATGTTCATGTGACAAGATGACCGAAGGACAAGATGACAAGATGACCGAAGGACAAGATGATAAGATGACAAGATATCCAGCATCTTGTCATCTTGTCATCTTGTCACGAGCGCTCGCGCACCACCTCGACCGCCGACCCGTCGAGAACGGTGTCGCCCAGGCGCACGAACGGTTTCTGCACCCGCACCCGCACCGCCTGCACCATGGCGTGGCGGGCTAGCACGGCAGCGGCGATCCGCTCGGCCACGGCCTCGGTCAGGTTGAGCGGCTCGCCCTCGGCGACGGCGCGGGCCTCGCGGTACACCTCGCTGTAGTCAACCGTTTTGGTCAGGTCGTCGCTTTGGCCGGCGGCGCGCAGGTCAAGCCGCAGTTCGACATCGACGGTAAAGCGCTGGCCTAATGTGCGCTCCTCGGGCAGCGTGCCGTGGTAGCCAAAAAAGTGCATCCCGGAAAGCAGAATTTTGTCGGCAAGCATAACACCTCTTATTCAACGGGTAAGCTAGGGTGCAGCACAAAATTTTGTATACGTTGCGGGCTGGTGGGCTAGAAGCCCACTATTAGCCTGCGAAACACGCTGAAGCGCGTTGAACAGGGCTGAACGCGCTTCAGCGCGTTTGGCGATATCAGACGCCGGATTCATCCGGTGGCCGTGGCGGTGGCACAACGTATCGCGGCAACGCCATACATCAGCGGCAATTCTGGGCTGCCTTCCGGCGCACCCAAGCGGCGGCCGGGCAGCGCGCGCATTTCCGTGAAGGGCCGCTCGCCATTAACGAAGGGATACTCGCGCAGCGTGGTGATGCGCAGGCCGGCCAGTGCCAGCGCCGTGACGACCTCGCCGATGCCCCATTGAAATAGGTGTGCCTGCTCGTCGTTCTGGAAGGTCTGCGTGCCCGCTGCAAAGCCGCCAGGTGTGAGTCCCTCGCCCGACGCGCCGACGTAGTCACCGACGCCGTCGATTTCCAGCCGCCGCCCGCCCGAGGGGTAGCTGCGGGAAAAGCGCCACGCTGGATCGAACATGTTCGAAGTGGGGTGAAATTCGATCATTGTGAAGCGCCCGCCCTCGCTCAACACATCGGCCACACCGCGCGCCCACAGGTCGAGATCTGGCAGCCAGCAGATCGCGCCGTAGGAGCAGAACACCCGATCGAAACGCGCACCTGCGGCAACAGCTTGGGCCAGCCAGTCGTACACATCGGCCTGAATGAAGCGGGCGGCGATGCCGCTCTGCTCGGCCAGTTCGCGCGCCCGCGCCACTGCCTCGCCGCTGATATCCACGCCGGTGGCGGTTGCGCCGAGACGGGCGAGCGAGAGCGTATCCTGCCCGGTGTTGCACATCAGGTGAACCAGCGTAGCGCCGGCTAGGTCGCCAAGTAGCTCCAGTTCCTCAGGGAACACTGTCAGGCCACCTTCGCGTAGAAACGCGGCCAGGCCAGGCCGATGGCTATGGTGCGCCGGGACAACTGCATCCCAGGAGCGGCGGTTTTGTTCGCGCAGATCGCGGTGAAGCATTGGATTTCGCCGAATGATTAGGAGCGTGCCACTTCATTATACACAGGTCGGGTGATGTTTGTGTTTGTGTGGTGTGCAACCTGCCCTTCGTACATCTAACAAAGCTGTTACATCTGTCTAGTGTTTGTAACAGAAATACGTCAGTGGAATGCGGAAGTTAGTTACAAAGCGTTTACACCTGGTGGTTCACACAGGCGGGCGAAACAAGTATAGTACTCACGTAAGGAACGGCGGAGCGAACTCGCCGCAGGAATCAAACGGCTGGCACAAGCTAGCCACTAACCGTACTAATAAAGGAGCTATGACCATGCAGAACCTGAACACATTCGTGAAGAGCGTGATCGCCGACGAGCAGGGTGCCGAGACGGTCGAAGTCGTGGGCGCGATGGCGGCGATTGCTGCGCTGTTGGCCGTGGTGGTCAACCTGATGAGTGGCGCGGGCGGCACCGAGATCAGCGAGCTGGTTGTATCGAAGGTGACCAGCTTCCTCAACCGCTTCTAGTCCGCGCCGATGCGTTTTGACCAAGGGCCGCGTGCAATTGCACGCGGCCCTTGGTGTATCGGGAGATATACAATGATGACACAGCACGCGGTTCGGCCTGCCGCTCACGCGCTACGCGATGAGCGTGGGAATAGGTTATTTGGTTGGTAATCGCCTGAAGAGCAGGGAAACACTTTCCTGTGCTACTGTAGCAATTCTACCGGATTTGTGAAATAAGAAGGGCGTTTTTCTTGGGGGCTGCGCCCCAAACTCCCGCTTTGTGCTACGCGCGTTTGGAGCAGCCATATATGGAAAAAGAACAGCTTACAAGTTTTTTAAGTGCCGAAGCGTATCAGCGCGAGCGCGAGGCAGCCTTTCGAGCTGCGCCATATACTGGCTCAAGTGCTGCTCCCACGCTGTACCGTTCGCAGGTTGCCAGCCAGATCAGCGACCAGATCTGGTACGCCGACCAGGCGCGCTCCGACAGCGAGAAGATCGCACTGACCTTCGAGATCTACCGCGATCTGCCGTGCTACGCGCTGCTTGTCGAATTCGGCATGCACTACGACCCCGCATCGCAGCAGGCCAAGGCACAATTCTGGGCAGCCGCCAAAAGGTTGCTCGAAGGCGAGAATCTCGCGCTGGCCGAACCAGTGGCCTACATGCTGGCGGTCGATTTCTTTGCCTTCGCCGACCGCTGCGACGATGCCTGGTATGCCACAACGGCGCTGCCAACCACACCAACTGGCCTGGAGCGCGTGTTACGCATCTCTAGCCGGGTTCCCTATGCGCTGAAAGCTGAACTCTACGGGCGTCTCGTTGGCGATCGCTCCTGGCATCCTGCCATTCTGCGCAGCCTGTATAACAGCGCTACCGATTCGTTCGGCGCTATCGATGTAGCGGCGGCAGCTGCTCTGCTCGCCAAGTTGCACGTCGAACCCTCGCCAATGTACCAGGAACTACGCAGCCTATTGGCGGCGTAGGAGCCTCATTCTGGCTGTCGTGTTCTTCCTGCCGTGGTCGCGCCCTCGTGGTTATCTCGCCGCCTGCCGTGCGTCCTCCATCAAGCGCGCCGCCGAGGCGAGCAGCGCCGGAGCCAGCGCAGCCTGGTTGCCACGCGCGAAATCGGCGCGGCGTAGCGGCGGGCCAAACGCGACGCGCACAGTCAGATCGTGCAGCGAGGGCGCGATCATTTGCAGCGTTGCGGCCAGCAGCTCGCGTTCGGCCTGGCTGCGCCGCAGCCGTACCAGCGGGTGGCGCTGTGCCCGCAGCCCAAGCACGCCGCTGACAATCGCGGGCAGGGCCTGGAGCTGCGGCACCAGCCGCCCGAATATCTCGACGCTTTCCGACCAGGTGCTGAGTGCTGCGACCGCGCCGGGCATCGTGGCTGGGTCGGGTTCGATCTTGCCGCCGGGGAACAGCAGCAGCGCCCCGCCTGCGCGCATATGGCGGGTGGCGGCGCGCACCACACCCATGCGCCCGCTGGCCGCGTCGTCGATCATCAGCAAGCGGCGAGCAATATGTGGCAGCGCCCGCAGAAACGGCCGGTCGGCGGCGATCACGTACAGGTCGGGGCGCGGGATGGCGCTGAATAGCGCCAGCGTGTCGTACAGGCCGGGGTGATTCGCGACGATCAGCAGCGGCCCCTCGCGCGGAATGTTGGCCTGGCCACACACCTCGCTGCGGCGCACAAGCTGGTTCAGGCCATAGGTTGCCCCTGCCTGCAGGCCATTTTCGCCCACCAAGTGATCGTAGGTCGTGACCTGTGTGGCCAGTCGCAGGGCGTAAGGCCGCAGCGCGCGCTGGAGCACAGCCAGGCCGCGCAGCTGCGGAATACCCAATGCGTTGAATAAGTCGTCGAGGTTTAGTTTGGTCAGCGCGGCGATCGCCGCTTGATCATGGTGCATACGGGTGTATCGGCAGGTAACTGGATTCGCATAATACTGCGGCGTATCGTACCATATGCTGGTGGGGTCGATGCTTTACTTTGCGCCGCTACCACGGCCACCGGATGAATCCGGCGTCTGCTACGCCGAAACGCGCTTCAGCGCGTTGAACGGCACGAACGCGCTTCAGCGCGTTTCGGCTACCAGCAGCTGGTTTCAACCCGCCTGCGACCGCAGGGGTGTCGCACAACACTATGTAGCCCTCACATGCGAATGGGTTCGGTAGTAATGAGGTGAAGAGGTATCGCTATGGTATCAGCAAATCGTGTCCAGCTCACGCCGCTGCGGCTGGCGATCATCGCACTGACGGTCGCCACGGCGCTTGTTCATTTCGCGTTGGTGTTCCCTAATCCGATCTTCATCCTGAATGGGCTTGGCTTCCTGGCGCTGCTGGGCGCGCTGTACCTGCCCATCCCACAACTTGCGCGCCATCGCCGCCTGATCCGCTGGGTGCTGATCGGCTATACTGCCCTGACCATCGGCATCTGGCTGGCTGTTGGCTGGCGTACCCCGCTGGCCTATTTCAACAAGGCCACCGAGCTACTGCTGATCGTCTGTTTGCTCGTGGAAGGGCGGAGAGAGAAGAGCCTCGGGGCTAGGGACTAGGAGCTAGGCAAATAAGACAACGGATCACCATACATCATGATCGAACCAAATACATCTTCCGCCCCCACGATCAGCCCGCTGCGCGCCTGGGTTATGGCTGCGCGCCCGCCGACGTTGCCTGCCGCAATCGTACCGGTGCTGGTCGGCACAGCGGTGGCACTCGCACTGGGCAGCTTTCAGGCGCTGCCGTTTCTGGCGGCGCTGGTCGCGGCCACGCTACTCCAGGTCGGCACGAATTTCGCCAATGACTACTTTGATTTCAAAAAAGGGGCCGACACCCACGAGCGGATCGGGCCGACCAGGGTGACGCAGAGCGGCCTGCTGCGGCCAGGGCAGGTGCGCAATGCCATGGTGCTTACGTTCGCGCTGGCGGCGCTGTTCGGGCTGTACCTGGTGATCGTTGGTGGCCTGCCAATCCTGATTATCGGCTTGCTCTCGATTGCGGCAGGCGTGCTGTACACCGGCGGGCCATGGCCGCTCGGTTACAACGGCCTGGGCGACCTGTTCGTGTTTGTGTTCTTTGGCCTGGTCGCGGTGTGTGGCACGGTGTATGTGCAGGCCGGCAATGTGCCGCTGCTGGCCGTGCTGGCCTCGCTGCCGGTGGCCGGCATCGTGACGGCCATTCTGGTTGTCAATAACCTGCGCGACGCCCGCACCGATCGGCTGGCCGGCAAGCGCACACTGGCGGTACTGCTGGGCACCCGCTTTGCGCGCGCCGAGTACGCCAGCCTGGTGCTGGGCGCGTATCTGCTGCTACCGGGGATCTGGCTGGTGGGCGGCAGTTCGCCCTGGGTGCTGCTGCCGCTGCTGACGCTGCCGGTGGCCGGCCGGCTGCTGCGGATTGTGCTGCGCGAAAGCGGCCCAGTGCTGAACCAAGCGCTCAAAGGTACCGGCCAGCTCGAACTGCTGTTCGGCGTGCTGCTGGCAGTCGGGCTGCTGATTTGAGCGGAAGTTCAGCCCTTAGCCCTTAGCCCTTAGCCCTTAGCCCTTAGCCCTTAGCCCTTAGCCCTTAGCCCTTAGCCCTTAGCCCTCAGGATTCAACGATGCTGCGTCTGCTGATCTCGACAGTGTTGTTCGCCGGCCTCGCCGCGTCGCGCGCTGCTGTGCTGCCGCAAAGCGTCAGCTGTGCCGGGCCGCTGGCGTACACTGCGTCGATCTACGCCGCAGGGTTAAGCGGCCCCGATGGTCTTGCGATCGACCGCCAGGGCCGGGTGCATGTGGCCGAAGAAAGCGCGGGCCGCGTCGTGCGGCTAGCTGCCGGTGGCGGCGCAACCACCGTGCTGGAGGGCCTCAACTCGCCGGAAGGCATCACCTTTGGGCCGGACGACACGCTGTACGTGGTGGAAGATGTAAACAATGGCCGACTGTTGGCGCGGGCCACTGGCGGCGCGCTGACGACCCTAGCTGACGGCTTGGAGTACCCCGAGGGCGTGGCCTGGTCGGGCGGCAGGCTGTATCTGACTGAATCGAACATCGAGAGGCTGCCGCCAACACAGCCAGGCGTGCTTGATCTGCGCACCTGGCTGACCGAGCTGCGTTTCGAGGGTGGGGTGTGGATCAAACAGCGCCTGTCCGAGCGCAGCCCTTCGTTCTCGCCGCCGCTGGCCCGCAGTTACAGTGGCATCGCGGCTAGCGTCAATGGCACACTGTACCTGGCCAACGAGCTTTCAGGGCAAAGCCTCCAGGGCAACACCGCGCCGCTGGGCGGCATCTTCGTCGAGCCAGTTGCAGGTAGCAACACAACGCCCTTTGCGCGCGACCCAGTGACGCCCGAAGGCCTACGCTTTTCGCCCGGCGGCGTGTTTCCGCTGTATGTGGCCGAGGAGGCACCTGGACGTATCAGCACCATTGCCGCCGATGGAACGACCAACTCGCTTTGCACTGGCCTCGGCTCGATCGAGGATGTTGCGATCGCCGCCGACGGGCGCATCTTTGTCAGCCAGGATGCCGCTGGGAGCGTGCTCCTGCTTTCGCCCGCCACACCACCAACGCCAGCACCTGCGACACCGACGCCCGTGATGGAACTGCCGCAGAAGGCCTTTCTGCCGCTGGCGCAGTTGTAGGGCAACATCGCGCTGATCTGAAAGACCATATCTTATGCGTGCCCCTCCTACCAAACGTTTGCGCAAACCTGGTTGGCACCGTCGTATCTT